>NZ_JAMDLQ010000015.1:0-200145 GCF_024705715.1 Clostridium sp. LY3-2 | reverse complement strand
AAGTAAGAGACGGAGAAATGTTAGGTAAAAGGGTTTTAGAAGAAGCTAAGAAGAAATTACCTGGGTTTAACGTAAAAACTGAATTTACTTTCGGCTCTCCAGGAGATGAAATAGTAAACTATACTCAAGAAGACGGAACTGACATAATCGTTATGGGTAAAAACACTAACAAAAAGTTTTCTTTTTTAGTAGGGTCAGTTACAGCTTATGTTGTTAAGAGAGTTAAATGTATAGTTATAATGATTCCAGAAGAATTTTAAACATAAAAAATAATATAAAATTTGATTAAAACGTAGCTTTGCTACGTTTTTTATTTTTTTGGAATTAAATTAATAGAGGAAGAATAAGAATATATCATAAAAAGGAAATAGGGGGGATTTAACAGGTGGCAGAACTTGAGCTAAAAAATATTTACAAGGTTTACCCAGGTGACGTCGTTTCTGTAAAGGATTTCAATTTAAAAATAGAAAACAATGAGTTTATCGTTTTTGTAGGGCCATCAGGTTGCGGTAAATCAACTACACTAAGGATGATTGCAGGGCTTGAAGATATTTCAAAAGGTGAGCTGTATATTGATGGAAATCTTGTAAATGATACAGAGCCTAAAGACCGTGATATAGCTATGGTGTTTCAAAGTTATGCACTCTATCCTCATATGAGCGTCTATGATAATATGGCATTTGCTTTAAAACTTCGTAAAATGCCAAAAGATGAGATTGATAAAAAGGTTAATGAAGCAGCAAAAGCATTAGAGATTACAGAGTATCTTAAAAGAAAGCCAAAAGAATTATCAGGAGGACAAAGGCAGAGGGTAGCACTTGGGAGAGCTATAGTTAGAAACCCTAAGATATTCCTTATGGATGAACCTTTATCTAACTTAGATACTAAACTTAGGGTTCAGATGAGAAGAGAAATATCATTATTACATCAAAAATTACAAACAACTTTTATATATGTAACTCACGATCAAGTTGAAGCTATGACTATGGGAAGTAGAATAGTTGTTATGAAAGATGGGGTTATTCAGCAAGTAGCTAAGCCAAAAGATTTATATGATATGCCATCTAATAAATTCGTTGCAGGATTTATAGGAAGTCCACAAATGAATTTTATTAATACAGTTATAAAAAAGGAAGGTGATAAATTTAAATTTACTATTTCAGGTAATGATATAGAATTAGATACTAAAAATGCTAAGAAACTATATTCAGTTGAGAATGTAACACTTGGAATTAGACCAGAACATTTGATAGTTTCAGATACTTTAGATTTTCACTTTAAGGGAACTGTAGAACACTTTGAACTTATGGGCTCTGAAACATATATATATTTTAGATTAGAGACATCAGAAGTTTTAGTAGTTAGAGCAATGGGAAGTGAAAAATATATGATAGGGAGTGAAATAAAATTAAAATTGAAATTTGATAAATTACACTTTTTTGATGTTGAAACTGAAAATTCTATATAAATGGAGGGTTAATAATAATGAAAAGTAGAAAATTAATAGCAGCTATAATAGCAGGTACATTAATTACAGGTTTATTTGTAGGATGTGGTAGTTCAAAAGATGATGGAAAAAGTGGGGAGAAGAAGACTTTAACTGTTTGGTCTCATTTAACTAAGCCTGAAATTGATGAGTTCCAAAAGGTAGCAAAGGAGTTTGAAGACAAGAATAATGTTAATGTAAAAGTATTAGAGGATAAAGGTGAATTCCAAGCATTAATTCAAGCAGCGCAAAGCCCTGATGGACCAGATATAATGTTAGGTTATCCTCATGATAATTTAGGAACTTTTAAAAAGGCTGGAATCGTTTCAGAAATTCCAGAAGGGAAATTAGACGAATCAAAATATGCGTCTAAAAACATAATAGATGCAATAACTATAGACGGTAAAAAATATGCATATCCTTTAGCGCAGGAAACTACAGCATTATTTTATAATAAGGAATTAGTAAAAGAGGTTCCAAAATCTATGGAAGAATTAGTTGAGGATGCAAAAAAAGTTGGTTTTAAATACGATGTAACAGATTTTTATAAAGCATTTGGAATGATAGCTGCAAATGGAGGATACGTTTATAAAAATAATAATGGAACTTTAGACCCAAAAGATATAGGAATGGGAAATGAAGGCGCTATTAAAGGCTATACATTCATTCAAGATTTAGTAGTAAAGGATAAATTAATACCAAAAGATATAAATGGAGATTTAGCAAAAGGAGAATTCGTTTCTAAAAAGACAGGATATTATATTTCAGGTCCTTGGGATGTTGGAACTTGCAAAGAAAATGGAATCGATTTAGGTATTGCTCCTATGCCTACATTAGGGGGAAATGTAACGCCTTCTTTTATGGGAGTTCAATCTGGATTTGTTAACGAAAAATCTAGCAACAAAGATTTAGCTTTTGACTTATTAGCTTACCTTTCAGAGGAATCTGGAAAAATAGTTTATGAAAAAGGTAATAGAATACCAGTAACAAAGGCTGGGCTAGAATCTGAAAATATTAAAAAAGATGAGAATCTTCAAGGGTTTATAAAACAAGCAGAGAAAGCTGTTCCTATGCCTAATATACCAGAAGTTCAAGCTATGTGGACTCCAGCTGCAGATAATTTAAAACTTCTAGTTGCAAACAAAATTACTCCAAAAGAATGTGCAGAGCAAATAGTAAAACAAATCAAAGAAGGAATAGCACAACAAAAGTAATATGAATTTTAGGCTCATAATGCTATAAAAATATATTATGGGCCTATAATTTAATAAATTGGGGGTGGATTTATGTTTAGACTTAAATTTTCTAATAAACATAAGGGGAGATTTTCTATTCCTTATTTGATGCCAGCTTTAGTTTCTATAGGTATTTTTACAATACTTCCTATACTATACACTCTCTATATAGCTTTTACAGATTACACTATGTATAGCGGGGAAAATACGAACTTTGTAGGTCTTTCTAATTTTAAAGATATATTTATGGGTCCATTTAAAGATGTATTTTTACCAGTATTTATTTGGACTTTAATTTTTGCAATATTATCTACAGCAGGGTGTTTTTTACTTGGACTCCTTTTAGCTGTTATTTTAAGTAATAAAAATATGAAAGAATCCGTTATTTATAAAGGAATATTAATTATACCTTGGGCACTTCCAGTTACAGTTGCAATTCTTTCTTGGCAAGGATTATTAAACGGTAGTTATGGTGCTATAAATACTTTGTTATTAAACCTTAATTTAATTAAAGAGCCTATAGGATGGCTTACAGATCCTAATATGGCAAGGCTTTCAATTATTTTAGTTAATGTCTGGCTTGGTTTTCCATATATGATGAATGTTTGTATGGGAGCTATAGCGTCTATTCCTGAGACCTACTTTGAAGCAGCTAAAATAGATGGAGCTTCGAGGTGGAAGCAATTTATAAAAATTACTGTACCTTCTATTGCAGTTACAGCTTTTCCGTTAGTAATATCAAGTTTTGCTTTTAATTTTAATAATTTCAATACTGCATATCTTATTACTCAAGGGGGTCCAGCTAGGGTAGGTTCCCAATTTGCAGGATATACAGATATTCTAGCTTCAACTAACTATAAATTATCAACACAGTTTGGAAGATATGATATAGCATCAGCTCTAAGCATAATAATATTTATTATAATTGCAACTATTTCTTATTTCCAAATGAAAGCCTCAAAACAATTTGAGGAGGTAGAGTAGATGAGCGATTCAAAATTAAAATACAAGAAAAAGTTAAAATCAGGAGAAAGGAGAATTTTATTTTTTAGTAGGTTATTTGTTTGGTTTATGATAATAATAACGCTAGTTCCAATAGTTGCAGTACTATCTTCATCTATGTCTAGTGGAGAAACTTTTATACAATCAACTTTTTTCCCAGAAACTTGGAGCTTAGAAAATTATAAAGCTGTTATAGAAGAAACAGACTTTTTAATTTGGGTTAAAAACTCACTTAAGATATGCTTATCAGTTGCACTTTTGCAGCTAACTTTATCAGTTCCAGCTGCATATGCATTTTCTAAGCTTAAGTTTAGAGGAAGAAAAAAAGGGCTTATGAGCCTTTTAATCCTTCAGATGTTTCCGACAGTTAT
Source organism: Clostridium sp. LY3-2 (assembly GCF_024705715.1). Classification (NCBI taxonomy): domain Bacteria; kingdom Bacillati; phylum Bacillota; class Clostridia; order Eubacteriales; family Clostridiaceae; genus Clostridium; species Clostridium sp. LY3-2. Next base: position 196,051 of record NZ_JAMDLQ010000015.1, on the reverse strand, counting down.
GGCACTTCCAGCTATACTTGGAGTAGTTTATAATATGGGGCTTATGGATAAGCCTTTTGTTTTAATTCTTATAATAGGAGGGGGAAGCGCTTATAACATATGGCTACTTAAAGGGTATATTGATGGAATTCCAAATGATTTAGTAGAGGCAGCTAAGATGGATGGTGCAACAAACTTTCAAGTATTTAGAAAGATTATAATACCTTTAACTAGAAATATGATGATAGTAATCTTCTTATTTGCATTCATAGCAGCATATAGTGAATTTATCTTTACGTCATCTCTTTTAAAAGATGCTGGAAATCAAACTATAGCAACTGGGTTAAAGCAATTTATAACTAATAACTTCTCAGCTAACTGGAGTCAATATTCAGCAGCAGCTATTATGGCTTCAGCACCTATAGTTATTTTATTTATGTGTGTTCAAAAGTTTGTACAAACAGGATTAGTCGCAGGTTCAGTAAAGGAATAGTGTTTTTTATATAAAGTTGTATTCTATAGTGTTTAGAGTGCAACTTTTTGTTTTAATTTGTCGAGTAAATATGTAAATTTAATGTATTTTTTTAATAGTAAATTGGGTATATTTTAAATAAGTATAGTGTATGGTATAATTTTTATATAGAATTAAATCATCAAGGGAGGATTGGCTAATGAAAGAAAAATTTGATTATAAAGAATGGTTTATGTCATTTATAAATGTATTTGGGTGTGTTTTCTTCATGTTAACTATAGCGTATGTCCTTTTAGAGTGGATTTTCCATATGGAACTTAGTATATGGTTTATGGCAGGGTATGCTTTAATATATGCAGCTATATCAGCTAAGTCATATATGGATGTTACTGTTGAATTAGATCCTATAAACAAACACAAATTAGAAAAGTTATTAGAGTCTGGGGCACTTCCTATAAAGAATAAAGAGGGCGGAAAATATATTTTAGGAGTTCCTTTTACAGATAAACTTATTACTAAATTTATGGAAGTAAAATTAAGTAATGATAAAACTGTTTTAAGAGGATCTAGAAAATACGTTGAATATATAAATAAAATTATTCAAAATAAATCAAATACAGTGAAAAACTAAAACTGTTGCACTAATTTAAGTGCAACAGTTTTTTAATTTTATAAATAAATTTTTAAAAACTCTTGATAAACGTTTACAAAAGTTATATAATCTAATTAACAACTTAGTTAACCGTTTCACTAAAACGGTTAATCATTAAGAAAGGATGTTTTGTATGAATAAGGTTTGCGTTTTAGGAAGCATTAATATGGATTTAGTTATAAAAGTAAAAGATATGCCAAGAGTTGGAGAAACAATTTTATCAAATTCTTTTGTGAAAATTGCTGGAGGCAAAGGAGCAAACCAAGCAGTTGCTGCAAAGAGAGTTGGAAATGAAGTTTCGATGATTGGAAAAATCGGAAAAGATGAAAACGGACAAATATTAAAAGAGTTATTAGAAAAAGATAATATAGATACAAGTTCAATTTATATAGATAATATTAATCCAACTGGGATGGCTATGATAACAGTTGATAAAGATAGTAACAACTCTATCGTAGTTATCTCAGGGTCCAATATGACTATAACAAATGATGAAATAATTAAAGCTAAGAAAAAGATAACAGAAAGCGATATTTTAATTGCACAATTTGAAACATCAGAAGAGTGTATTTTAGAAGCTTTTAAAATAGCAAAAGAAAATAACAAATTAACAATTTTAAATCCAGCACCTGCAAAAGAAATGAGTGATGAATTATTAAAATATACAGATATAATAATTCCAAACGAAACAGAAGCTGAGGTTATAACAGGAGTTAAAGTTTTTGATATAGATTCAGCTAAAGCTGCATCAGAAAAGTTACTAGAAAAAGGTCCTAAATATGTGATTGTAACTTTAGGAGAAAAGGGAGCTGCAGTTATAAATAAAGAAAGATGTGAAATAGTACAAGCGTTTAAAGTAAATGCTAAAGATACAACAGCAGCTGGAGATAGTTTTATCGGAGGATTAAGTTCAAAGCTAGATACTAAAGATTTAAGCTTTGATAACTTAATTAAAGCTGTAAGGTTTGGAAATAAAGTTTCTTCTATAGCAGTTCAAAGAGAAGGTGCTATGCCTTCAATACCTACTTTAGAAGAAATAGTAGAAGTTTATGGAGATGAGTAATTATGAGAAAGACACAGTTATTAAATAGTCAAATTAGTACAGTAATTTCAGAAATGGGACACACAGATTCTCTAGGGATAGGGGACTGTGGATTACCTATACCAAAGGATGTTAAAAGAATAGATTTAGCATTAATTAAAAATTTACCAAGTTTCTTAGATACATTAAAAGCAGTTTTATTAGAATTACAAATTGAAGAAGTAATTATTGCAAAAGAGACAGAGGAAGTAAGCAAGGAGTTATACGAAGAAATATTAAACTGCATAGGTAATGTAAAAGTAACATTTGTAACTCATGAAGAATTAAAAGAGGACTTAAGAGTGTGCAAAGCTGTAATTAGAACAGGAGAGCAAACTCCATATGCAAATATAATACTAAAGTCAGGAGTTGTATTTTAAGAGGAGGAGTCTAATATGATAACTAAAAAACCTATGCTTAAAATGGAAGGTGTTAGTAAATCTTTCCCTGGAGTTAAAGCCTTAGATAAAGTTAATATCACTGCTTATGGCGGAGAAGTAACAGCTTTAATGGGTGAAAACGGGGCTGGAAAGTCTACCTTAATGAAAATTTTAAGTGGTGTATACACAAAAGATGAAGGTAAAATTTTTATTCAAGGTGAGGAAGCTAATATTCACGGCATAAAGTCAGCTGAAGAACTAGGAGTAACGATAATACATCAAGAATTAAGTATAATAAATAACTTAACAGTTTCAGAAAATATTTTTTTAGGAAATGAAAAAGTAAGTAAGTTTGGTAAGATAAATAAAAAGCTTCTAAACGAAAGAAGTAAGATGTTTTTAGATCAGATAGGTTGTGACTTTGATCCAAATATGCTTGCAGGTAACTTAAATGTAGGTGAAAAGCAGATGGTTGAAATAGCAAAAGCTTTAACTAAAAATGCTGGAATAATTATAATGGATGAACCTACAACAGCACTTACAGAAGTTGAAACTAAAAATCTTTTTAAAGTTATAGATAACCTTAAAAGTAAGGGTATTGCAATAATTTATATTTCTCACAGAATGGAAGAGATTTTTGCAATATGTGATAAGGTTGAAGTTTTAAGAGATGGTAAGTATGCAGGGTGTGCAAACATTAAAGATATAGATAATGATGATTTAATAAGCATGATGGTAGGAAGAAAGATAGAAGATCAATTCCCTTACAAAGAAGTAGAAAAAGGTAAGTAGATAATTTATCTTCAAAAGCTGGAGTTTATAATGCATCTTTTAAAGTTCGAGAAGGTGAAATACTAGGAGTAGCTGGACTTATGGGTTCTGGAAGAACTGAGCTTTTAAAAACTGTTTTTGGTGCATACAAAAAGACAGAAGGTAAAGTAATTATAAACGGGGAAGAGTTAAAAGGAAATAGCATAAGAGAAGCTATTAAGCACGGCATATGCTATCTTTCAGAAGATAGAAAAAAAGAAGGATTAGTACTTGGAATGTCTGTAGGAGATAATATGACTTTAGCTAATTTAGATAGCTATGAAAATCGTATGTTCGTTATAGACAGAAAAAATGAGGCATCTGATGTAAACGATTATATAAAAAAGATAAGAATTAAAACTCCAAGTCCAAATCAATATATTAAAAACTTAAGTGGTGGTAATCAGCAAAAGGTTATCTTAGCAAAATGGCTTTTAACAAACCCTGAAGTTTTAATAATTGATGAGCCAACTAGAGGTATAGATGTAGGAGCTAAAAAAGAAATATATGAATTATTAAATGAACTAAAAAACAAAGGAAAAGCAATAATAATGATTTCTTCAGATATGCCAGAAGTTTTAGGTATTTCAGACAGAATTATGGTAATGAGTGAAGGAAAAATCACAGGGGAATTAAATAGAGAAGAGGCAACTCAAGAAAAAATAATGAAATTAGCATTACAATAAACCTAAATTATAAAGGTTTTGAGAGGAGATATTAAAATGAAAGAAAATTATAAAGTTTATTTAGATAAGTATAAGTCACTAATAGGTTTAGTTTTACTATGTGTAATAATAACTTTTGTAACTCCAAAATTCTTAAGTGTAGCAAATATTACTAACGTATTTACTCAAGTTTCAGTTAATGCAATCATAGCTGTTGGTATGACATTTGTAATATTAACTGGAGGAATAGATTTATCAGTAGGTTCAACACTTGCAATTAGTGGTGCACTTTCAGCTTCAATAGTTAAATCAACTGGAAGTATCACTTTAGCTATACTTGGAGCATCAGTTTGCGGTATAGCAATAGGTTTAGTAAATGGTATTCTTATAGCAAAAGGAAGATTACAAGCATTTATAGCAACTCTTGCAACTATGACAATATTTAGGGGAGCAACTTTAGTTTATACTGATGGTACTCCAATATCAAAATTACCAGAAGCATTCTTAAAAATAGGTAATGCAAAATTAGGATTTATACCAGTACCTGTTATCATAACAATAATTATAGCTATAATTGGAATATTTATATTATCACAAACTAAATTTGGTAGATATCTTTACGCTTTAGGTGGAAATGAAGAATCAGCTAAATTATCAGGAATAAATACAGATAAAATAAAAATGATGACATATGTAATTTCAGGCTTTGTGTCAGCAATTGCAGGTGTAATTATAACAAGCAGAATAGGTTCTGCATCTCCAAACGCCGGTACAGGATTTGAATTAGATGCAATCGCAGCTGTAGTAATCGGAGGAACTTCACTAGCTGGTGGAGAAGGTAAGATTACAGGAACTATTATAGGTGCTTTAATAATTGGAGTATTAAATAATGGATTAAACCTTATGAACGTATCACCTTTCTATCAATCAATAGTAAAAGGTTTAGTAATATTAATAGCAGTATTATTAGATAAAAAAAGCAGAAATAAATAGGCTTTAAGGAGGTATAAAAATGAAAAAGAAAAAGAGACTACTTGTAAGTTTAATAATTAGTATCTTCTTTATAAGCTCCTTAGCCGGCTGTGCTAGAAGTGATAACCCAAAGAAAATAGGAATGGTAGTATCAACTTTAAACAATCCATTTTTCATATCAATGAAAGATGGGGCAGAAAAAGAGGCTAAAAAGCTTGGATACGATTTAATTGTTTTAGATTCAACTAATGACCCAGCAAAAGAAAGATCAAACGTTGAAGACTTAATACAATTAGGAGTAACAGCAATCTTAATAAACCCAACAGATAGTGATGCAGTAGTAAAAACAGTAGAAGTTGCAAACAAAGCAAACGTACCTGTAATCACTCTAGACAGACAAGCAAACGGTGGTAAAGTAACAAGCCATATCGCATCTGATAATATTGTAGGTGGTGAGATGGCAGGGAAATATGTTTTAGATAAACTAAAAGATAAGGATTCTATAAACATAGTAGAACTTCAAGGAATTCCAGGGGCTTCAGCTACAAGGGATAGAGGTCAAGGTTTCCACAATATTTTAGATAAAGAAAATAAAGCAAAATTTATCTCAGTTCAAGCTGCTGACTTTGATAGACAAAAAGGTCTTCAAGTTATGGAAAATATAATCCAAAGAGATAAAAATATTCAAGTGGTATTTGCACACAACGACGAAATGGCACTTGGTGCAACTAAAGCTTTAAAAGCAGCAGGGGTAGATGCTATGGTTATCGGTTTTGACGGAAATGATGATGCTAAAAATGCAATAGATTCAGGAGATATGACAGCGACAATAGCTCAGCAACCTGAAGAAATAGGAGCATTAGGAGTAGGTCTTGCAAACGATATTTATAACGGTAAAGAAGTAAAAGAAAACATAGCAGCTGATTTAAAAGTTTATGACAAAAATTAGTTTTGTAAAATTAAATTAAGATTAGAAAAAGAGGATGCAAAACTATTTATAGTTAACATCCTCTTTATATTTATAGGGGGCTATAGAAATAGTTTGTATGATATAATTTAAGTATAGATAAATATGTAGAGGTGGAAGATGAAAAAGACAACTTTAGCAGATATAGCGAAAGCTGTAAATGTTTCAAAAACAACAGTTTCTATGGTTATAAATAATAAAGATATAAATACTTCAAAAGAAACTAGGGAAAAAATATTAAAAACGGCAAAGGAATTAAACTATGTACCAAACTTTCTTGCAAAAAGTTTAAGTTCTAAAAAAACTTTTACTATAGGTGTAATAGTTCCAGATATACAAAACCCTTTCTTTAGTAAGATGGCAAAGGGAATAGAAAAGGTAGCTGAAGAAAACGGCTACAGTATAATTTTATGCAACACTTTAAATAACAAAAAAAGAGAACTAAATCACATAAGACTACTTATGAGTAAATCTGTAGATGGAGTAATCATAATTCCTATAGGTAATGAGTGTGAGGGACTGAATCTTTTAGAAACCCAAGGGATACCTTTTGTTATTGTAGATAGAATTATAGATGATTTTGAAAATTTAAATTGTGTATTTTGTGATAGTGAAAAAGGTATCGAGGAAGGAATAGATTATTTATATAGTAAGGGTAAGAGAAATATTGCTTTTGTTAGTGGAAAACTTTTAGATAAAGTTTCTATAATAAGACATAAAGCTTATATAAATAAAGCAAAAGAATTAGGAATCTATAATGAAAATCTAAACGTCCAAGAAGAAATAACCTTAGAAGGTGGTTTTATTGGAACGAAAAAACTTATAGAAAAAGAAGAAAAGATAGATTCTATATTTTATAGTAGTGACGTTTTAGCTATAGGTGGAATGAAATATTTAATTAGAAAAGGCTTTAAAATCCCAGAAGATATAAGTATATTAGGCTTTGATAATATAGATATTTGTGAATTTATAGAGCCAGAGCTTTCAACTGTTGCACAGCCTATTTACCATATAGGAAAAGAAGCTATTAGATTATTATTAAAACTTATAAATAAAGAAACGGTTTTAGAAAATATAGTAAAACTTGAACCTTATTTAATAGAAAGATGGACAGTAAAATAATATGGTATAATTTATTAAAAAGTGAGATTTATAAGGAGGGTATAAATGATTAAAGTAAATAAAGAACATTTATTAGGTGTAGCAAAGGAGCTTTTAGAATTTAATAGTCCTAGTGGGTTTTGTTTTGAGATAATGGATTTAATTAAAGAAAAAGTTAATAAGCTTGGGTATAAGTTTGAAATGACAAACAAAGGTTGTGGAATAATTACAATCGACGGAAAATCAGAAGAAAAAGTTATAGGACTTTCAGCACACGTAGATACTTTAGGGGCTATGGTTAGGTCTGTAACTTCAAATGGAACTTTAAAATTCACTTTAGTTGGAGGACCTATAGTTCCAACTTTAGATGGAGAGTACTGCACTATAAGAACTAGAGAAGGAAATGAATATACAGGAACTTTTTTAAGTACTAGTGCTGCAATTCATGTTTATGAAGATGCATCTTCAAAAAAACGTGACCCAGAAAATATGGAAATTAGGATAGACGAAGTAGTTAAAAATAAAGAAGATGTTTTAGCTTTAGGAATAAATTCTGGAGATTATATATTCTTCGATCCAAAGACTACTATAACTAAAAGTGGATTTTTAAAATCAAGATTTATTGATGATAAAGGAAGCGTAGCTTGTCTTTTAAACCTATTAGAAGCTTTTGATAGGGAAGGGATAGTTCCAAGCTACAAAACAAAGATATTTATATCAACATACGAAGAAGTAGGACACGGATCATCTTATATTCCAAACGATATAACTGAGATGATTGCAGTTGATATGGGCTGTATAGGAGACGATTTAAATTGTACAGAGTATGATGTATCAATTTGCGCTAAAGATTCTGGTGGACCTTATGATTACAACATGACTACAGAATTACTTAATCTAGCAAAAATAAATAACATACCTCACGTAGTTGATATTTATCCAAGATACGGTTCAGACGTAGGTGCTGCACTTAGAGGCGGAAATAATATAAGAGGGGCACTTATAGGTCCTGGAGTTCACGCAAGTCACGGAGTAGAAAGAACACATTATAATGCACTTGAAGGTGTTGTAAAACTTTTATACGTGTACTTAACTAAATAATTATTATAAAAAATAGCTGTAATTTAAAGATGTATCTTTAAGTTGCAGCTATTTTTATTTTAGGGTAATATAAATACAAATATTATATAAAATGTTAAAATATGATAAAATTAAGAAAAAGAGCAAGGGGAAGGGAAGATGAAATTTAGAAGATTTATTAAAAAATATTCTGTGCTTTTTATAACATTTTTTATAATAAACATTTTCTTTATTTGGATCTTATCAAATATTTTATCTTTAGAAAAAAATTTAAAAGCTAAGAATTCACTATTAAGTGAGAATGCAAAAACTATTTATTTTCAAGGATTCGATTCTTTAGATAAGAATAACATTTTAAAATTATTTAATGATAAAAAAATTATATTAGAGAGTATCTTAAGTTACTCAGACTCAAAAGAAACTCCAGAGATAAAAGGCGTTTATTATAATTATGATATAGATAAAAATTATCCTTTAAAAGAAGGTAGAATGTTTAGCGTAAATGAAATTTTAAATAAAGAAAAAGTTGCAATAGTAAGCAATGATATAAAGAATAATATTACGGACGGAAAGATAAACGTTCAAGGAGAAAAATATAAAGTTTTAGGGGTTTTTGATAAAGATGATAAAATAAAAAACACAATTTACATAAATCTAGACTCAAAAGAGGTTGATTTAATATCTAGGGCAATTACCTTAGATTTTAAAGATGGTGATATTTCTAAATTAATAGAAGATATAAAAAATGAGGCTAATAAAAGTAATGTGGAAGTTTTAATTTCTGATCCCTATGGTTTAAATGATCCATTAGAAGAAGCATTAGGAGAAAATAAAATCCATATTATACTTGGCGTTTTGTCTAGTATATGTTTAATATCAACAGTTATAAACATAAGTACCTATTGGATAGATAAAGAAAAAGCTATTATAGGAATAAAAAGTTTAGTTGGAGGGACAAAGTTAGATTTAATAGTAAGATTCTATATAGAATATATTTTGGTTATTCTAATTACTATAGTTATTTCTTTAATTACTTGGACTTTTGTTTTTAGAGAACCGATTAAAGATATATGGATTATAGGTACTTTGATTATTTTAAATATTCTTGTAAGTACAATAGCTTTTATAACTCCTTTATTTAAGTTATGTAGATTAAATATAAATTCAATTATTAAGGAGAATATATAGATGAATCTTAAGTTTATATGGGAAGGGATTAGCAAAAAGATAGGGTTTTCAATACTTACAGTTGTTCAGTTTGTTGTAGCTATTATTTGTATATTTATAGCATTTCAAACTATTAATGATATAAATAAATCAACAGATAATGTTAAGGATAGCTTTAGTAATGGTGTATATTATAAAATCGATAATAGAATATCTCAAAATGAGTTAAATGCATTTAATAAAGATACTATAGATAAGGATATAAGCGAACTTATAAAGATAAAGAATAAATTAAATGAAGACAAAGAAATACGGTTTTTATCAGCAGAATCTAATTAAGTAATGATAAAAAAGGATGAAACAATTAATAATACTATTGTAACATATGAACCTATAAAATATAAAGATCACGACTATCTTAGGGTTCAAGGATTATGTGTAAATGAAGAGTTTCTTAAAGATATGAATTACAAATTTATATCTGGAGGGGTAGGGGATTTTCAAAGGAAAAGTAATGAGTTTCCTATTATTTTAGGAAGTTCTTATAGAGAAAAATATAAAGTTTTGGATACAATATATAGTATAGATTTAATTGCAGATTCTAATATTCAAGAGATAAAGATGAAAGTTGTCGGAATATTAGATAGTGGTAATTATGTATATGAAAATGGAATAATGGCTGAGGGAAAATTACTTGATAATACTATAATTTATCCATTTAACGATGGGGTTCTTAAAAAAGAAAGAAAAGATGAAAGAATAGAGGGAATTGTAAAAAGTAGTTTAGTAAATCATATAAGTGCAGGATATCTGGTAACACAAAATAGAGAGTATATAAATGAAATTAGTAATGAATTATTAGAGTATAAGTATAAGTTTAAACTGGTAGATCTAAATGATTCAATTAAGGAATATAAAAACGAAATAAAAGACAGTTTAAGTCCTGTGATAGTGACATCTATAATAGTTATATTATTTTCACTTATTTCGGTTATTATAGTTATGATAAACTCAATATCTAAAGACAAAAGAGAATATGGAATAAATATTATGGTTGGTGCAACTTTAAAGGATATAAAATTTAGGGTTATTGGTGAATTGTATGTTTTATTATCATTAAGTTTGATTGTAAGTGGAGTAATCTTAAATACAATACCGGAACTAAAGTTTAATATTTTTGACTTTTTATTAGCTTCGCTTTGTATGATTTTTCTAATAGCATTAGTATCTCTTATATTAATTTATAATTTAAATAAAATTTCTATAGATACTTTGATGAGGAGGAAAGAATGATGGAACTTATAAATATAAAAAATATTTATAAATCATATGGTGTTAATGATTCAAAGGTAGAGGCTTTAAAAGGAGTTTCATTAAAGATAAATAAGGGAGAGTTAGTTGCTATTATAGGAGCGTCAGGTTCGGGTAAATCAACTCTTTTAAACATTATAGGGTGTATAGATAAACCTTCAGTTGGAGAATACTTTTTACTAGGAGAAGATATAAATAAATCTAGTGAAAGGAAACTCTCTAAAATTAGAAATACTAAGATAGGATTTGTTTTGCAATACTTTGGGTTAGTTTCATCTTATACGGTATACGAAAATATAGAACTTCCTTTAATTTATTCAAAGGCAAAAAATAAAAAAGAAAAAATAAATAATATTTTAGAAAAGTTAAAGATATCAGATAAAAAAGAAAAGTTACCAAGTGAATTATCAGGTGGACAAAATCAAAGGGTTGCAATAGGACGAGCTTTAATAAATGATCCAGAAATTATTTTAGCAGACGAACCAACTGGTGCGCTTGATAAAAAAACTTCAAATCAAGTAATGGATTTACTCAAAGGACTAAACGAAGAGGGGAAAACTGTCATAATTGTAACTCATGATGATAATGTTGCAAACAGGTGTGATAGGATAATAAAAATTGAAGACGGAATTATTAAAGGGGAGAAGATAAATGAAAAAAAGGACTAAAAGAGTAACTTTGATTATGTTTACTGTTATCTTATCTTTAGGGGTAGCATTTATATTTTACTGCAAACACTTTGATGTTTTTACAGAGAAAATGATCGCGTGTGAAGTTAGAAATGAAAATAATAATATAATTACATTTAATACGAAACCTTTTATCCATGATTATGTAAATATTGCATTAGGGTATGAAGATAGTAAAAATATTAAAGATGATATTTCATTTGAAATAATAAATCCTAAAGGTGAAATTGTTAAGGCGGGAGTTTTAAATGAAAAAGAAGTATTAAAGGAAAATTTAAAAGCTAAAAGTGGAGAATGGAAAGTTAAATTAAATTTAAAGGATAATGAGAGTGCTATGATTAATTTTGGCTATGCAGTATCTTCATCTAAAGAAAATAATATGAAATTTGAATAAACATTTATCCGTGAATGTGTTTTACCTTTAAAGTGAATATTTTATGGTGTAGTATAATATTAAATAAAAGGTAAAAAAATACAATTAAGGGGTGGATATATGAGAAAATATAAGAAATTAATGAGCTTTGGAATAATTTTTTTCTTAGCTTTATTTTTTGTAGGGTGCGAGACTAGAATCGAAAGTAATTTCAACGAAGAAAATATTAGTTTTAAGGATATTAAGATGCCTGATATAGAAGGGTTTAAAGTAAGTATACAAAATTTAAGAAATAGTAATGATGAAAAAATCGGGAAAATAACAATCAAAGAAGAAAAAGGAAATAATGAAATTTGCTATTTAACTGGAGATGGTAGTGATAAAGTAAATTTAGATATAAATAAAGATAAAAAAGAGATAATAATATCTCCTAAAGAAAAATATATAGACAGCAAAGGGAATTTAAATATTAATATAAACGTGCCTATATCTTATATTCAGATATTTGGGGGAGCATTTAGTTTAGATATAAAAATGCAAAGTGAAAAGAACTTTTATTCTAAATTTAGGTGTGCAATAAATGGAAAGATAGATATTAAGAATGCAGATAAAGTAGATTTGAATTTTGCAGGAGCTGGTGATTTAGATTTAATAGGAAAAGCAAAAGATTTTAATATTGAATGTGATGGTGCAGGAAATATTGATGCGGAAAAATTTTACGTTAAAAATGCAAATGTAAAATTAAACGGAGCGGGTAACTGTATAGTAAACGCTAATGAAAGCTTTGATGGAACTATAAATGGGGTTGGTAGCATTAAGTATAAGGGCGATCCAAAGTCTGTGCAAAAATCCGTAAATGGTATTGGGAAGATAGGTAAAGAGTAAATATAATATATTTTATTTTATTTATAACAAATATAGAATAAGTTCATTTAAAAGTTAAAACTTACTTAAATTTTTTACGAAATTATAAATTTTTTTCGTAAGTATAGTAGAATGTTTTTATAATACAAAAGAAAATGGGGGGCATTATGAAGTTTTTATTCATTCTACTAATAGAGATTGTTTTAACTATTTTCGTAGTTGTTGGAATGGTAGCAATTCATAAAAAAATAAGGAAAAAAGAGTTATCAAAGGTTTATTATATATTTTTGGCATTAGCTTTTATATCTCTTATATACTACATTCCAATCAGAATAGTTCCAAAGGTGCGTGATATACCTTACTTTATTAGTGGTAACTACAAAGAGGCAAAAGGAACTTGCGATAGACTAAAAAAATTCAGTAAAGAAAAAGAAGTAACTTTTAAAGGTGAAGATACTAATTTAGAACAATGGACAGTTTACCCAGAAGCCGGAAAAGAATATAAAATAAAATTTTTACCAAACAGCAAATGGATAGTTGATTGTCAGTAAAGTAAAGCATTATCAAAACTTGATAATGCTTTTTCTATTAAGAAAGGATTAATAAAATTAAGTAATTAAGTTAAAAATTAATATTCTAGTTAGAAGGAATAAATCTTAATTCACAAATGATAAATCTTAGATAAAGGTTGCTATAATTAAATTATAGAAAAAAGTTTAAGAGGTGATTTTAAGATGAGTAATGAAATTAAAAAGACTCAAAAAGAAGAATTAAAAGAAACTAAAGATTACTTTGAAGAAGTTAAAGAAGATATAAAATTAGATAAAATATCTGATATTGCTGATTTAAATGATGAAGCAGATGAATTAAAACAAACTGAAAAAGGTAATTCTAAATTAGATAAATTAAACTTAAAAATTGATTTAGATAATATAAAAGGGCTTAAAAAAGAAGCTAAATTAGAAGCTAAAAAGAAATTAAAATTTATAAAAGATTTAGAAAAACTAGTTATTGAACTTGAAAAAGAAAAAGGAAAAGCTAGCGCAGATATGATTGATGAATTCAATGAAATATTTGATAAAGGCATAAAAGAATTTTCAAAAGATATGGGATTAACTAGAGCTGATGAAAAAGAATTAATTAGAGATATGAAAGATGAACTTGAAGATCTTTAATTTTTAGTATAAGAATTAGTGTAGAAACTCATTTCTTAGGGGTTAAATTCTAAGAGTGGGTTTCTACTATAATTTTCATAATGTTTTAAGAGGAGGTGCTTTTTGCATCTCCTTTTAAATTTTTATCTTAAAATTCATAAATGATATAATAAGGCTTAAGATACAAAAAGCAAGGGGATAAAAATATGAAAAAACTTATAAAAATAATAATTTCTATATTAATAGTTATTATATTAGGTTCGATAGCTTATATAATTTATGAAAATAAAAGTATAGATAATAAAAAGAAAGAGGTAGAAACACTCTTAGATAAAAAGGATTATGATAATGCTGTTTCAAAAATAAATGAACTACCTAATAAGGAGCAAAATAAGGAATTAAAAGATAATATTACATTATATTTAAGTTCTAAAGAAGAATTTGATAAAGGCGATTTTATAAATTCTAATCTTTTAATCGATAAAACTTCAGATGTTAAAAACGACAACTTAAAAAGTGATATCGATTCTCTAAAAAATGAATTAAAAGAAAAATTAAAATTAGAAGATGTTTTTAACGAAAAATTCTATAAAATAGAGGACATTATAGAATCAAAAGATTATAAGAAAGCCTTAGAAGAAATAAAGTCATTAGAAAACAGTAATATAACAGACAGGCAAAAAGAAAAGATAAAATATCTAAAATTTAAAATAAATGATGATAAACTTAAAGATAAAAAAGATTTAGAAGCTAAAAAGAAAAAAGAAGAAGAAAGAAAAAATAAAGAAAAAGAACTTACAGCAAACAAGGCTATAGAAAAAATATCAACTCTTAAAAAGGTTAAGGAATTAGTGAATTCAGGAAATCGTGTAATTTATATACCAGAAGAAGCTAAAGAAAATAACAAAGAAGGCTTTAAAATAGAAGTTTTAGAAGATTCAAATGGAAAAAGTACTAGCAAGATGCATTATTTTGTGGATAAGAATTACGAAGTATATGAGCTAGATATAATTAAAAATAAATACGAAAAGGTTAAATAAATTCTATTAAAATCGCTTAAAAAATAAAAGTTTAGGCGATTTTTGTATTATTATGTTTTACATCTTAAAAAAAAATGATACAATGTAAATAACGATATTGGAAACGTATACTTAAAACTTATTTTTATCTTTCGATTAATATTTAAGGAGAGATAAAAATGAATGAATTTAGTTTAAAAACTAAAATATATTTTGGAGAAGGTGCTTTAAATAAATTAAGCGATATTAAAAATAAAAATGTTCTAATTATTTGCGATAAATTTATGGAAGAGAGTAAAACTGCTTTAAAAATCGCAGATAAATTAACTCTTTGTAATACTTTTATTTTCAGTGATATAGTACCAGACCCTAGTGTTCAAATCGTAGCACTTGGAGTTCAAAAACTTAAAGAACTAAACGCAGATATAATTATAGCTTTAGGTGGAGGTTCTTCTATAGATGGTGCTAAAGCTATACGTGAATATTACAATAATCTATTTAAAGAAGATTCAAAAGAGATTGAGTTTTACGCTATTCCTACAACAAGTGGGACTGGCTCTGAAGTTACAGAATATGCGGTAATAACAAACAAAGAAGAAAACTTAAAATACGCATTAACTGATAAATCACTTCTTCCTGATGTTGCTATTTTAGATGCGGAATTAACTAAAACAGTTCCAAAATCAATAACAGCGGATACTGGGATGGATGTAATAACTCATGCTATTGAAGCTTATGTTTCAAAAAATTCTAATGATTTCTCAGATGCTTTAGCAGAAAAAGCATTATGCTTAGCCGTAAATAACCTTGTAACAGCATATAATGAACCTAATAATATGATTTCTAGGGAAAAACTTCATAACGCATCTTGCCTTGCAGGGATGGCATTTAATTCTTCAGGACTTGGGATAACTCACAGTTTAGCCCACGCTTTAGGAGGAAAGCTTCATATTCCTCACGGAAAAGCTAATGCTATAATACTTCCATATGTTATGGAATTTAATGCAAATATAGATAATAACTCTTATATGCAAGAGTATGATTTAGTTGCAATTAAATATCAAAGGCTTGCAAAGCTTTTAGATATAAATGCATCTAGCACAATTATTGGAGTTAATAATTTAATAAGGAATATAATAAATCTAAAAGCTAACCTTACTATCCCTAAGAATTTAATAGAACTTGGAGTGGATATAAAATTAGTGAATGATTTTAGAGAAGACATAATAAACGCAGCACTTAAAGACGTCTGCACTAGTTCAAATCCTAGAGAAGTTTCTAGAAAAGACTTAGATTCATTGTTAGATAAGATAATTGGTATTTAATATATTTGAGGTAAGGCATAATGATTGCTTTACCTCAATTTTTTTTACATATTTTAAAGTAAAAATCAAATTTTAGAATTTTTATTAGTATTTAAATATAATCTGTTTGTGATATATTAAGTATAGTTAACAAAATTTACTATAGGTTTACAAAAGGTTAGGGGGAAAACATATGAAAGATGAAATGTACTATATCGGTAAAGTGGAAAAGATTTGTAAGATAAGCAAAAAAACCTTAAGATATTACGATAAGCTTGGGGTTTTGTCGCCTGACGAGATTTGTGATGAAAACGGATACAGGTATTACAGTAAAGACAATATGCTATCTATTCCTGTTATTAAGTATTATAAGCAAAGTGGGTTTAAGCTAGAAGAGATTAAAGGCTTAATTTATGAGTCAGAATGTACTGAAATAGAGGAAAATTTTAGAGGTAAGATTAAAGAACTTGAAGAAGCTGAAAGACTTTTAAATTTAAAAAAACAGTCTATAAGAGATTGGCATTCTTTAGTTAAAGAAGCTAAGATGGTTATTGATAACAATTTAAATGAGGTTTCAGCAAAATTTATAAATAAAACTGATATGTTATATCTAGATCAAGAATTTAATTATGATTATATGGATTCAATAATTAATATTGATTTTACTAATTATATTGAAAATATAGAAAATGCAATTACAGGACCAGTTATAATAAAATTCCCATCTTTTAAAGAAAAGCTTTTAGGAAACTCTAAAACTATGAGAATAATACAACAAGGGCTATTAAAAACTGAAAAAGAAAAAACTACTGAATTTGGTGGAGGGCTTTTTGCATCTTGCTACCATATAGGTACTCACGATAATATAGATGACACTTATAAAAAAGTTATGGATTGGATTGAATTACACAATTATGAGTGTGAAGAAGAATGCTACGAAAGATACGTAGTTGATTACTGGACAAGCAAAGATAGTAGAAATTTTGTCACAGAAGTTATGATTAAAATTAAAAATTAATATTACTAATATGGTCATATAAAAACCTTGCACCTAGGGGTAAAGTTTTTATATGACCTTTTTTTATATTCTATAAATTTCTTTAAAGAAGAAGGATATAATTCATTCAAAAAGTTTAAAAAACATTCAATTTCTATTAATTATTTAAATTAAATTTAAAAAATACCTCTAAAATAACGTTTACAAAATGACGAAATTTAATATTGACCTTTAACTTAGGGGGAGGGATTATAATCAAATTGTAGAGAGAAAAGATAAAAATAAGAAGTATACACATTCCAATGCAAGAAAATTTTTAAGGTACATTTACATCACAAAAGTAAACGTTTAAAAATAGGGTGATTGTTAAAATTTAAACACACAATCAGTTTATTAATAAAAGATTAAACGGGAGGAGTTCTTATTTATGGCGGAGATATCAGTAGGAGTTGATTCTAAAAGCAAAACTAATAACGGAAGAATTAGTAAAGCTATGGAACTAAAAGAGAAAATGAAAAGCAATTTCTTTAAAAAAGGAGTTGGAATTGCGCTTTTTTCAGGTATAGCTTACGGACTTTACACAGCATTTTTAACTATGGGAATGAGTAAAGGGGTTTGGGCTGATTGGTATGGTGCAAACACAGCTGGGCTTTCAGCATTTATAGTAGTTTACTTACTAGCAGCACTTGGAAACGCAATCAATGATACATGTAGTGCATTTTGGGCGATTGGAAATTCCCTAGTGCAAGGTAAATTCAAAGATTTTATAAGATGTTTAAATTCTAAACCAGGAAGAATTATAGTAGGAGCAGCATTACTTGGAGGACCTATAGCTGGAACAGCTTATGTTATAGCACTTCAAATGGCAGGTCCTATAATAGTTCCTATCTCAGCACTTTGTCCTGCAATAGCAGCGATTCTTGGAAAAATACTTTACAAGCAAGAGATCACAAAACGTATGGCAATAGGAATTGCAATTTGCGTTTGTGCAAGTTTCTTAATAGGACGTACAGGATTCCAAGGAGGAGTTTCAGGAACAGTATTTTTAGGTATTTTTATTGCAATTATAGCAGCACTTGGCTGGGGATTTGAAGGTTGCGTTGCAGGATATGCATCAACTATGGTAGACCCTCAAATCGGTATTTGTATTCGTCAATTAACATCAGGTATAGCTAACCTATTTATAGTAGTACCTATAATGGGACTTTTAGCTGGAGATATAAACATCTCTAAAAACCTAGTTATTGATGCATTTACTAGTGGCCCTGCAATGATTTGGTTTGTATTAAGTGGATTACTTACATTCCTAACATTTATGGCTTGGTATAAAGGAAACAGTATGTGCGGAGCTGGGCTTGGAACAGCTTGTAACGGTACATATTCATTCTTTGGACCATTCTTCTGTTACTTAATATTAGGTGTGATTTCAGGAATAGACGGTTGGTCATTACCTATAGTAGCTTGGGTTGGAGCAATTATTATGATGATTGGTATCTTAACTATAGCTACAAATCCTTTAGACTTTTTCAAAAAGAAGGAGGCATAAATTTATGAAACCTTTAAATTATGCTATATTAAAACATTTTACTAAAGTTCACGAAGCTTCAGTTATGGATGTTATGGAAGCTTTAAAAGATGATTATCAAAGCTTTAAAACTTTTAATAAAGAATCAATAATAGATGCTTTATTAACAGCAGAAGCAAACGGGTTAATCGAAGAGACTAGAGTTGATTTAGACCAAAATGAGGAGCTTTTAATCTTCTATCACGCAAACGAAGAAAGTAAAGCTACTATTAATGGGTATATAAGAGATTAATTTAAATTGGAGGTATTAACATATGAAATATTATGGAGATGAAGCTTTAGGGCTTGTAGAAACAATAGGTCTAGTTCCAGCACTTGAGGCTGCAGATAAAATGCTTAAAGCTGCAAATGTTGAATTAGTTTCATACGAAAATATTGGTTCAACTCTTGTTACTATAATGGTTAAAGGTGATGTTGCTGCTGTAAAAGCTGCTGTAGAAGTTGGAGCGGAAGCTGCAAATGCTATAGGAAAATTAACAGCTAAAAATGTTATGCCAAGACCTATTAAAGAAGTTGGAAAAATAGTATCAGTTCATGATATAGATGAATAGAAAGGAAATGGTTAATATGATTAGACGTGAAGCAATAGGATTAATTGAAACGTTTGGACTAGTTTTTGCTCTAGAAGCAGCTGATGCTATGTGTAAAGCAGCTGATGTTGAATTAGTAGGATACGAAAACGTGGCATCTGGTTATATTTCAGTAATAGTAACAGGAGATGTTGGAGCTTGCAAAGCTGCTGTAGATGCAGGTGTGAGAGCTGTAGAAGAAATGGAAGATGGAAATCTTTATAGTTCAGTAGTTATAGCAAGACCTCATAATGATCTTCAAAAAATTATAGATAAATACGCTATAGAATCACTATAGAAATTAATAAAAGGGGAGAAGAGAATGAATATTATAGATAATGATTTACTCTCCATGCAAGAAGCTAGAATACTTGTTGAAAATGCAAGGGAAGCTCAAAAAAGTTTATCAACTTTCCCTCAAGAAAAGTTAGATGAAATAGTAAACCGTATGTTAGAAGTTATAAAAGATTATCACGGTGAACTTTCTAGATTAGCTTTTGAAGAGACAGATTCCGGAAAGGTAGAAGATAAATTAATAAAAGATAAGTTTGTTGTTTCTTACTTAAAGAAAAAGTTAGATGGAATGAAATGCGTTGGGATTATAGGAAAAGATGATAAAAACAAAACAGTTGATATCGGAGTTCCTATAGGAGTAATAACAGCATTTTGTCCTATGACAAGCCCAGTTTCAACAATTATTTATAATGCAGTAATAGCTGTAAAGTCAGGAAATGCAATAGTTTTTGCACTTCACCCAAAAGCTAAAAATGTAATGAAGAGAACTTTAGATATTTTAATTAGAGCTGCAAACGGGTATGGACTTCCAGAGGGAGCTATATCGTATTTAAGCATAGTTTCAGAAAGCGGTTTTAAAGAGTTAATGAATCACCGTGATACTTCACTAGTTATGAACACAAGTGTTAAAGAATTACTTAAAATTTCAGACAAATGTGGAAAACCTGTGATTTATGGCGGAACAGGTAACGGACCTGCTTTTATAGAAAGAACTGCAAACATTAAAAAAGCAGTTAAAGATATTATTGATAGCAAAAGTTTTGATTACGGAATAGTTTCAGGTGCAGAGCAATCTATAGTTGTAGATAGTCCAATTGCAAATGAAGTAAAAGAAGAACTTATAAAAAACGGAGCTTATTTTATGAGTGAAGAAGAATCTGAGTCTTTAATAAAAATCCTTTTTGATAAGTATGGTAACTTTGAAAAAGAATTTATCGGAAAGTCAGCAAAGGATTTAAGTAAGAGAGCAGGTTTTAATATTCCTCAAGATGTAAAGGTTTTAATATCTAATCAAAAATTCGTTTCTTTAGATAATTTATATTCTAAAGAAAAGCTTTGCCCAGTACTTTCCTTCTACGTGGAAGACGACTGGATGCACGCTTGCGAAAAATGCATAGAGTTACTTTTAAGCGAGAGACAAGGACATACGCTTATTATTCACTCAAATGATGAAGAGGTTATAAAACAATTTGCACTTAAAAAGCCAGTTGGAAGAATCTTAGTAAATACTTCTGGAGTATTTGGAAGTATGGGAGGAACTACAAACCTATTCCCATCTATGACTTTAGGAAGTGGTTCTGCATTAAAAGGAATGACATCAGACAACGTATCTCCAATGAACTTATTATATATAAGAAAAGTTGGATACGAAGTTCGAGATAAAGATGAGTTTTTAAATTCTATAGGCATGAATAGAGAGGTTAATAATGTTATAGATGAAGGTTTAGATAATTCTTTAGATAATATGAAGCTTCTTAAAAATGTTTTAACTAGAATATTAAAAGAAACTAATTAAAGAGTAAAGGAGTAGATAAAATGGATATTCGTGAATTTTCAAATAAATTTATGGAAGCCACAAAAAATATGTCTGAAAATGAGCGTCAAGCACTATTAAAAATGTTTGAAAGCGTGTCAGATGATATTAAAAAAGATGATGAACCTAAAGTTACAGAATGTATAGTTACTTCAAATGATGGTGGTATTCCAGAGGGAATAACAGAGCGTTTAAAGAAACTTAAAGATAATTATTTAAAACATGTTCCAACAATAACAACTCATAGAGCTAGAGCTATAACTGAAATAGCAAAGCAAAATCCAGGAACACCAAAATCAATATTAAGAGGAAAATGTTTTAAACATTGCTGCGAAACAGCACCACTTGTAATCCAAGATAACGAGCTTATAGTAGGAGCTCCAAACGGTGCTCCAAGAGCTGGAGCATTCTCTCCTGATATAGCTTGGAGATGGATGGTAGATGAAATAGATACTATAGGGGAAAGAGCACAAGACCCTTTCTACATCTCAGAAGAAGATAAAAAGTTTATGAGAGAAGAATTATTCCCATTTTGGCAAGGTAAATCAGTAGATGAATACTGCGAAGACCAATATAGAGAAGCTGGAGTTTGGGAACTTTCAGGAGAATCATTTGTATCAGATTGCTCTTACCATGCAGTTAATGGTGGAGGAGATTCAAACCCAGGATACGATGTTATCTTAATGAAAAAGGGAATGATAGATATAGTTAATGAAGCTAAAGAAAAGCTTTTAGAACTTAACTATGCAAACCCTGATGATATAGAAAAAATATACTTTTCTAAATCACTTATAGATACAGCAGAAGGTGTAATGATATATGCAAAACGTATGTCAAACTACGCTAAAGAATTAGCAGATAAAGAAACAAATCCAAAAAGAAAAGCTGAACTTTTAAAAATTTCAGAAGTAAATGCTAAAGTTCCAGCTCACAAACCAGAAACTTTCTATGAAGCTATTCAAGCTGTTTGGACTATAGAATCACTACTTGTAGTTGAAGAAAACCAAACTGGTATGTCAATAGGACGTGTTGACCAATACATGTATGAATACTTTAAAAACGATTTAGAGTCAGGAAGAATGACTGAGTTTGAAGCCTTTGAACTTGCAGGATGTATGTTAATTAAAATGTCAGAGATGATGTGGATTACAAGTGAAGGAGGATCTAAATTCTTCGCAGGGTATCAACCATTTGTAAATATGTGTGTTGGTGGAGTTACGAGAGAAGGAAGAGATGCAACTAACGAACTAACTTATCTTTTAATGGATGCAGTAAGACACGTTAAGATTTATCAACCATCTCTAGCTTGTCGTATTCACAAATCATCACCTCAAAAATATCTTAAAAAGATAGTTGAAGTTATCCGTGCAGGAATGGGATTCCCAGCTTGTCACTTTGATGATGTTCACATAAAGATGATGCTTGCAAAAGGAGTATCAATTGAAGATGCTAGAGATTACTGCTTAATGGGATGTGTAGAGCCACAAAAATCAGGTAGATTATATCAATGGACTTCAACTGGATATACTCAATGGCCAATCTGTATAGAATTAGTTTTAAATAACGGTGTTCCATTATGGTATGGAAAACAAGTTTGTCCAGACTTTGGAGATGTCGATAGCTTTAAAACTTACGAGCAGTTTGAAAATGCTGTTAAAGAGCAAATCAAATTTATAACTAAATGGACAAGCGTTGCAACAGTTATATCTCAAAGAGTTCACAAAGAACTTGCGCCAAAACCTCTTATGTCAATGATGTATGAAGGATGTATGGAAAAAGGTAGAGGTGTAGAAGCTGGTGGTGCTATGTATAACTTCGGACCTGGAGTTGTATGGAGCGGACTTGCAACTTATATAGATTCAATGGCTGCAATTAAAAAGTTAGTATTTGAAGAAAAGAAATACACTTTAAGAGAGTTTAAAGAAGCTTTAAAAGCAGATTTCGTTGGATATGAAAAATTAAGAAAAGACTGTTTAGAAGCTCCAAAGTACGGTAATGATGATGACTACGTTGATTACATCGGTGCAGATTTAATTAACTTTACTGAAATGGAACATAGAAAATATAAAACATTATATTCAGTTTTAAGTCACGGAACTTTATCAATTTCAAACAACACTCCATTTGGTCAGTTAACAGGTGCTACTGCAAATGGACGTAGAGCTTGGACTCCTCTTTCAGATGGTATAAGTCCAACTCAAGGAGCAGACTTTAAAGGGCCAACAGCTATCATTAAATCTGTTTCAAAAATGGCTTGTGACAACATGAATATAGGAATGGTTCATAACTTTAAGTTAATGTCAGGACTTTTAGATACACCAGAAGGAGAACAAGGAATAATAACACTTTTAAGAAGTGCTTGTGCTCTTCAACTTGGAGAAATTCAATTTAACTATCTAGATAACAACACATTAATAGAAGCTCAAAAAAATCCAGAAGCTTATAGAGATTTAATAGTTAGGGTAGCTGGATATAGTGCTTACTTTGTAGAGTTATGTAAAGATGTTCAAGACGAGATTATAAGTAGAACTATGCTAACACATTTTTAATAAAATTATAAATCTTTCTTTGGGGGATAAAAATTAATTTAAACTTCCCCCAAAGAAAAGGTTTAAAAAAGCTTAGGAGTTTAGATATGAATAATAACACAAATGGAATTATCGAAAGAAAGGCAAGAATTTTCAATATACAAAAATACAATATGTATGACGGCCCAGGTGTTAGAACTATAGTATTTTTTAGAGGTTGTCCTTTGCGCTGTAAATGGTGTGCAAATCCTGAAGGGATGATGGTAAAAAATAGAGTCATGTTTAAGAAAGATCTTTGTGAAAACTGCTTAGAATGTGTAGATGTTTGCCCAGTTAAGGTGCACAAAGTAAATAGCGTTACAGGGCTTCATGAAATAGATAGAGAAGTTGATTGCATAGGCTGTAGAAAATGTGAAGAATCTTGCGTAAAATCAGCAATAAATATAGTCGGTGAAAACAAGACTATATCAGAATTATTAGAGATCATAGAAGAGGATAGAACCTTTTATGAAATGTCAGGTGGTGGAGTTACCCTTGGAGGAGGGGAAGTTTTAATGCAACCTGAAGCTGCATTAAGTCTTCTTATGGCTTGTAAAAATGTTGGAATCAATACAGCTATAGAAACATCTGGATATACAAAAAAGGAAAATATTTTAAAAATTGCAGAATTTACTGATTTATTCCTATTTGATATTAAGCACATAAACTCTGATGAGCATTTTAAATGGACAGGAGTTAGAAATGAGCAGATTTTAGAAAATTTAAAAAATCTTCTTCAAAATAAATTTAATGTCCAAATACGTATGCCTCTTTTAAAAGGTGTAAATGATAGCGAAGAAGCAATAACTAAAGCTATGGAATTTTTACTACCATATAAAGATTATAAAAATTTTAAAGGTATAGATTTATTACCGTATCACAAGATGGGAGTTAATAAATATAACCAACTTGGAATTGAATACCCAGTATATGGCGACCCTAGTTTAAGCGAAGAAGACTTAAACAGAATTGAAAATTATATCAAAAGATATGAAATGAATGCAAAGGTAGTTCGTCACTAAAATGAGTAGTAATTTAAATGATAGAAATATACAAAGGGTAATTCAAGAATCAGTACCAGGAAAGCAAATAACTTTATCACATATTATTGCATCTCCTATGAAAGATATTTATGACAGATTAGGAGTAGATGAAAGAGGAGCTATAGGGATACTTACATTATCACCTTATGAAACTGCAATTATAGCAGCAGATATTGCAACTAAATCATCAGATGTTGAGATTGGTTTTTTAGATAGATTTACAGGGTCAGTCTTAATAAGTGGTGATGTAGATAGTGTAAATGAAGCTTTAATATCAGTAAATCAAACCTTAAAAGAGATGTTAGGTTTTACTGTTTGCCCTATAACTAGAACATGAAGAAAAAGAGAATTATGGTTGTTGGGAGAAGAGCTTCTGGAAAAACAACTATAGTAAATTTTTTAAATGATTATAAGGGTCCTCTAAAGCGGACAGCAGATGTTATTTATGGTGAAAAAACTATGGATATTCCAAGTTCTTATTTAGAAAGCCCTTGGATGTATAAGCACATTATAGCCTTAGCACAAGATGCTAAAAAAATAGTATATGTATTAGATTCTAAAAATCCTAAAGAAACAATAAGTGATGGCTTTACAAAACTTTTTAATTTAGAAGTTGTTGGAGTTATAAATAAGGCTAGAGATGATGAAAAAAATATTAAAACATGCAAGGAAACTTTAAAGAGGATAGGGATAAAAGAGCCATATTTTTTAATTAGAGAAAATAGTGAAGTAGATATGAAACATCTTAAAGAGTATCTACTTAAATAGGTAGGTGAATAGATAAATGCTTAGATTTATTACTGAAGATTATTTAAAAGACTTATATAGAAAAGAGCCCTTTAAAGAATTTAAGCTAAGAGAAGATCAAAGGCTTACTCCTGGAGGGAGACAATACTTACTAGATAAAGGGATAAAAATAAATAGTAATTTACCTACAGATAGCAAAAAAGAAGAAGTTAAAGAAGAGGTTTTAATAGATTTAGATAAAAGAGACAGTCACAAAATCGTTACATACAAATTAAAGTCTATTGAAGCATCATTTTTAGAAGCAGCAAGCAAGATTATTAATGAGGACTTAAAACTATCTCAAAAGCTTATAGATTTAGAGAGAAAAATAAAAAATTTAAGAGAGTTTACAGAAGGAAAAACAAAATTAGAATCCATTAATCCTAAAGTTTGTGATTTTGAAAGTACAGAAATAGAAATTACAGACGTTTATATACACCTAAAAGAATGCAAAAAAATATTAAATCTTTACATCCTCCTTTGTAAACTTAACGAATTTAAATATTACCTTCTAGAAATAGAAGAAGATGAGATAGTTTTAGTTATAAAAAACAATTTAGAAGATATTATAAAAGAATTATCTATGACTATATCTATGGAAATAGGAGGATAAAATATTGAGTGATAAAAGTAAAACTTTCGAGTACTGTGATGATTTAGTAAGTAAATTCGAGAAGGTTATAGAAGACCCAATCTTAGAAAAATCATCAGTTTATTATACAGGAGTGGACCTTGGAACTGCGTGTGTAGTTTTAGCAGTCCTAGATGAAAATTACAGGCCGGTTGCAGGGGCGTATAGATATGCTGATGTTGTACGAGACGGTATGGTAGTTGATTATATTGGTGCAGTAAAAATAGTTAGAGAACTAAAAAAAGAGATAGAAGAAAAGTTAAACTCTGAACTAATTTATGCAGCAGCCGCTATTCCACCTGGAACAGATTCCTTAGACGGTGGGGCTATAAAAAATGTTGTACAAGCTGCGGGATTCGAACTTACAAACCTATTAGATGAACCTACAGCTGCAAACGAAGTTTTGAAAATTCAAAACGGAGCTGTAGTTGATATAGGTGGGGGAACTACTGGTACTTCCATTATAAAAGATGGAAAAGTAGTTTATGTTGCAGACGAGGCAACAGGGGGAACTCACTTCTCCTTAGTTATCTCAGGTGCATACGGAATGACTTTTGATGAAGCTGATGAATTTAAAAGAGATAATAGTAAACATGAAGAATTATTACCAGTTTTAAAACCTGTAATTGAAAAGGTTGGTTCAATAATTAATGATCATATAAACGGGCAAGACGTTAGAGAGATATCATTAGTTGGAGGAACAGCTTGCCTTACAGGAATTGAAGGGGTAATAGAAAATAAGATTAAGGTATATACACATAAACCAAAGAATCCTATGTTTGTTACACCGCTTGGGATAGCACTAAGTTGCACAAGTGAGATTTTAGATTAAAGGGAGCTTTAAGCTATGGATTTTAAACTTATAAAATCACCTACAGAAGGGACAAAACGTGCTCTTATAAAGAGGATGGGAATAGAAGGCAAAGAAGCGATAGAAAATGTGGATGCTATAGGCCTTATGCAAGGCAAATTAATAGAGATGATTTATGCGATAGATGTTGCTGAAAAAGCAGCAGGGGTAATAGTTGAAGATATAAAAGGAATTTGCCCACAACATATGACTTCAATTGCGATTCTTGGAGATACAGCATCAGTTGAATCTGCAATAGAAGAGATAAAAATAAAGATGAAAGAAGGAAAGGGCTTATGATAACAGCAAAATTAATAGATAATATCTGGGCAACTAGAAAAGCGGATAATCTTTATGGACTTAAGTTTATGTTAGCTGAGGAAATAGGCGGAAGCTTTAGTGGAAGAAGATTCATAGTTGTAGATAATATTGGGGCTGGGATAGGAGATAGAGTTATCGTAAGCACAGGATCATCTGCAAGAAAGATGCTAAAAGATGATGAGATTCCAGTTGATGCTGCAGTTATAGGAATTATAGACGAAGACTGCAAATTCAGCGAATAAAATAAATTATAATCTTTGAAAGGATGTGAGAAGGTGAAAAGATTAATTTGTGCAAAAGATATGGAAGAATTTTTAGCTACAGGGGAAAAGGTTTTCTATATAGACAAAGACATAATCTTGACTCCATCAGCTAAAGATATAGCTAAAAATAATAACATTTCATTTACTACAGAAAAAATTAGTGAGAAAGAAATTTTTAGTGCTGAATCTAAATGCTTAGAAAATATAGTTTCAAAAAATGGTGATGCCATGAAGCTTTTAGATATGTTTAAAGAGTTAGTTAATGAAGGTTTACTTCAAGAGATGTTAAAAATATTAGCTACAGGAGAAAGTTCAAACTTTATATCTTCAGTAGATGAAAGTGGATTAAAAGTAGTAAGAGGAAATTCAGTAAAGATGGATGTCTTTGATACTGGAAATCCAGATAATAAAGTCTTTTTCCAAGAGCTAGTTAGTAAAGACGAATCTAAAATGAGCGCTGGATTTTTAATAATTGAAGATTCAGAGTTTGAATGGGAACTAACTTACGAAGAAATAGATTACGTAATAGAAGGAATAGTAACTGTTTCTATAAATGGTAAAACATATGAAGCAAATGCTGGTGATGTGTTATTTGTTCCTAAAAACTCTAAAGTAGTTTGGGGATCGCCTAATAAAGCTAAATTATTCTACGCAACATATCCAGCTAACTGGGCAGATTTACTTTAATTACTTAAGGAGGATAGATAATCATGCAAGCAATAGGAATGATAGAAACTAAAGGGTTGTTAGCAACTATTGAAGCGGCTGATGCTATGGTTAAATCAGCAAATGTTAATATCCTTGAAAAAGTATATATAGGCGGAGGGTATGTTTCAGTTACTGTAACTGGTGATGTTGGAGCCGTTAAATCAGCTGTAGATGCTGGAGTTTCAGCAGTAAATAGATTAGATAGTAATGCTTTAGTTTCAAACCATGTGATTGCAAGACCACATAG
The DNA here is from genome assembly GCF_024705715.1 of Clostridium sp. LY3-2. Taxonomy (NCBI): domain Bacteria; kingdom Bacillati; phylum Bacillota; class Clostridia; order Eubacteriales; family Clostridiaceae; genus Clostridium; species Clostridium sp. LY3-2. The sequence continues at coordinate 167,616 of NZ_JAMDLQ010000015.1, read as the reverse complement.
AGATATAGAAAGCATAATAGAAACTAAACCTGCTATAGAAAGATTAGAAGAATCTATAGAAGAAGAAGTTTTTGAAGAATTACTTGAAGAAGTAGTAGAAGAAGCTATAGAGGAAACTGTAGAAGAAGAGGTAACTAAAGCTATAGATAAGGCCTCTAAAGAAGAAGTTTTAGAAGATTTAGAAGTTCTAGATAAAATTATAGATTTAGAAATTACTAAAGAAGAATTAGACAAGCTTGTAAAAGAAAAAGGTTTAGAAGAAGCTTTTAAAGATTTAGATAGCTTAAAGGTATCTAAAGTTAGAAAACTTTGTAAAGAATATAAGGATTTAGACATTACAAGTAAGGCTATTTCAAAGGCAGATAAGGTGTCACTTCTAAATAGACTTAAAAATCATTACAAAAAATAGTCTTTAAAGAAGGAGGAATATTGGTTTGGAAAATTTCGATAAAGATTTAAGATCAATACAAGAAGCTAGAAACTTAGCAAGAAGAGGAAAGATTGCAGCAAACAAAATTGCTGATTTTAGCGAAGAAGAAATAGATAAAATAGTTAGAAATATGGTTAAAGCTGCAAAGGAAAATGAATTATGTCTAGCGGAGATGGCTGTAGAAGAAACTGGATTTGGTAAGGTTTTAGATAAAGCTACAAAAAACAACTTAGCATCAGAGGTTTTATATGACTCAATAAAAGATATGAAAACTATAGGTGTTATAAAAGAGGATAAAGAAAATAAATTAATTGATATAGCAGAGCCTGTAGGATTAGTTATGGGGATAGTTCCTTCAACAAACCCAACATCAACTGCAATATTTAAATCAATAATAGCAATAAAATCAAGAAATGCTATAGTATTTTCACCTCACCCATCAGCTGTTAAATGTACAAGCACAGCAGCAAAACTTATGCACGATGCAGCTGTAGAAGCTGGAGCACCAGAAGATATTATAACTTGTGTTACATTAACTTCAATAGGAGCTACAAATGAACTTATGAAAGCAAAAGAAGTAAGTTTAATAATAGCAACAGGTGGTCCTGGAATGGTAAAAGCAGCTTATTCATCAGGAAAACCAGCACTTGGAGTAGGAGCTGGAAACTCACCTGCATATATTGAGAGAACTGCAAATATTGAAAAAGCTATAAGAAATATAATAGCTAGTAAAACTTTCGATAACGGAACAATATGTGCATCAGAGCAATCAATAATCTGCGAATACTGTAACGAAGAGAAGGTTGTAGAAGAACTTAAAAAGTCTGGCGGATACTTTATGACAGAGGAAGAAACAAATAAAGTTTGCAGTCTTTTATTTAAGCAAGGGAACGCTATGAACGCAGCATTCGTTGGAAGAAGCGCAGAATATATTGCAAAAGCTGCAGATATTTACGTGCCAGAAGGAACTAAAGTTTTAATAGGAAGACAAGGGGGAGTAGGACCTAAATACCCTCTATCTTATGAGAAACTTACAACAGTTCTTGGATTCTATGTAGTAAATGACTGGATGGAAGCTTGTGAATTAAGTATAGAACTTCTTCAAAATGGAATAGGTCATACTATGAGTATTCACACAGAAGATATAGAAATAGTTAAAAAGTTTGCTAAAAAACCAGCATCAAGGATTTTAGTAAATACAGGTGGATCATTTGGAGGAACAGGAGCTTCAACAGGACTTATGCCATCATTCACTTTAGGATGTGGAACATGGGGAGGAAGTTCAGTTTCAGAAAACGTAACTCCAATGCATCTTATAAATATAAAGAGAGTTGCTTATGGCTTAATCGATTGTGATACCATCGGTAAAGGAAGAGAAACTAGCAATAATAAAACTTGCTGTGAAACTAATTACACTGATAATTGCTGTAATAATTCAAATAAAACATACGGGGAAATGAACTTAAGTCCAGCTGAGATTCAAAGAAAATCAGAAAAACCTGTAACTATAGACGAGACAATCGTAGAAAAAGTTAATAACTTAGATAACGAAGAAGTGATGGACTTAGTAAATAAAATCATAGCTACTATGAAAAAGTAGAAACTATGAAGAGGTAGATTTAAACATGGAAAATTTAGATGAAGTATTAAAACTTTTACTTACAGCAGTTAAGGAAAGTGAAGAAAAGAAAAAAGAAGTTAAAGATTCTTTTGAGATTCCAGTTGGGATTTCAAATAGACATATACATCTTTCAAAAAAACATGTTGAAATGCTTTTTGGAGAAGGATATGAATTAACAAAACTTAAGGATTTATCACAAAAAGGACAGTATGCTTGCAAAGAAACTGTAACTGTATGTGGTCCTAGAGGATCTTTAGAAAAGATAAGGGTGCTTGGCCCAGTTAGAAGTAAGACACAAGTAGAATTATCTATAGGTGATTGTAGAGCTACTGGAGTTTCACCAAGCGTTAGACTTTCAGGAGATTTAAAAAATACATCAGGAATAACTTTAATTGGACCTAAAGGAAGTGTCCAGTTAGAAGAAGGTGTAATAGTAGCACAAAGACATATCCACATGAATAACGAACATGCAGAGCATTTTAAAGTTTCTGATGGGGATATAGTTAGTATAGAAATAAAAGGTTTAAGAGGGGGAGTTTTAAATAACGTAAGTATTAGAACTAACGATTCATTTAGCCTTGAGTGCCACTTAGATGTAGAAGAGGCAAACTCTTTTGGAATAACACCAAAATCAAAAATAAAGATTTTAAGCGCTTAAAAAATATCGCTTAAAATAGAAAACATTAATAAGTTTATAAAAAAATTAAAATAAAAAATAAAAGGATTTTTAGGAGGATTTTAATATGAAATACGATGCTTTAGGAATGATTGAAACAAAAGGATTAATAGGATCAATAGAGGCTGCTGACGCAATGGTTAAAGCTGCTAATGTTTACTTAATAGGAAAAGAATATGTTGGAGGCGGACTTGTAACTGTAATGGTTAGAGGTGACGTAGGAGCAGTTAAAGCTGCAACAGATGCAGGAGCAGCTGCAGCGCAAAGAGTTGGGGAGCTAGTTTCAGTACACGTTATCCCAAGACCACATTCAGAAGTTGAAGTTATATTACCAACTTCAAAAGAAGAAAAATAATCCAAAAAAGCTTATACTTAAATAACTTTTAACTAATAAAGAAAAAAGGTCTTTGCAAATACTAATTGCAAAGACCTTTTAAATTCAAAATAATTTTATTTCTACAAGTTGAATTTATTAACATTATCCTCAAGATTCTCAGTTATGGTTATAAGAATTTCTGAAGCGTTTGAAACAGTATCAACTGATTCAGCTTGAGAGTGAATAGTTGCTGAAATTTCTTCAGTTGCAGCAGCTGATTCTTCGCAAATAGCTGTGATTCCCTCAATAGAATTAAGGACATCAGCTTTTGAACTTTCTATATTATCCATATCTTTTGCAAGGGTTATTATTTTACTTGCCATAGATTTAAATGAGTTACTTAAATCATCAAATACCTTTGAAGATACATCCATAGAGATATTAGCTTCTTTAATAGTGTCATTTGAATCGCCTATTACTTTTTCAATATTATCAATATTTTTGCAAATATCATTTATAATAACTTCGATCTCGTTAGTAGAGTGAGAAGTTTCTTCTGAAAGTTTTCTAATCTCTTCAGCAACAACACCAAAGCCTTTACCAGCTTCTCCAGCTCTTGCAGCCTCTATTGCTGCATTTAATGATAAAAGGTTAGTTTGCTCTGAAATAGAATTTATAGCAACTACTATATTTCCAATAGATTTAGACTTCTCTGCTAAAATTTTAACATTCTCAGTTGTGGCTATTCCCATAGAAGTAGTTAAATCTAACTTACTTACTAGATCCTTCATAGCTTCTCCACCATTATTATTAAATTCAATTACTTTATTTAAATCATTTTTTATAGTTTCAACTGAATTAACTGCACTATCAACTCTACTTGCAAGTTCAGCTAGCATTTCAGAACCTTTTTGAGCCTCACTTGCTTGTTCTTGAGCTCCGTTTGCAAGTTCCATAACAGTTTGATTAATGCTTACAGAAGATTCTTTTAAGTCTTGAGTTATAGAATTTAGGCTTTCAGCTTGAGAGAATGTACTATCAGAGCATTCTTTTATATTAGCCATACTTTCTTTAAGAACACTTCTTAAATGAAGAACAGCTTTTCCCATAACTCCAGTTTCATCTTCTGGGAATTTATAATTGTTATATTCATCTCTATCTTCTAAATCTAAATTAGCTGTAGTATTAACTAAAGTAGAAAGGAAATTTATAGGGTCAGTTATTTTTCTAGAAATATATAAAGCTATTATTGCAACTATTATGCAAATAAAAATAGTAATAAGCACGTTAACTATAATACCTTTATTAATACTACTGAATATATCACTTTCATTTGCTATTATAGCCATAATATTTCCATTAGTAAGTTTAGTGTAACTTAAGATAGCTTTTTTACCATTAGCTTTAACTTCTTCTGTTCCTGTAGTTTTATCACCTATCTTTAAATCAACACCTAAAGTATTTTTTAAAGATTCACCTGGTTTTGCATTTTTATTTACTATAAAGTTTAAATCCTTATTAGTTAAAAAAGCATAACCATCATCAAATACTTTTACATTGTCTATCATTTCTTTAAACTTATCAAAAAATAAGTCTATAGCAATAACACCAATTAATTTATTATTTGAATATATAGGCATAGTATATGACATTCTCATATTAGAAGAGTGAGCATCAGTGTGAGCATCGCTCCAAATAGGAGATTTAGAATTTACAGGGTTATAATACCACTGCATGTCTTGAGCATCAGGTTTAAATTGATCTTTAGTAAACTTATTCTTTTTAACTAAAGGTCCGCCTAAAGTATCTCTTTCGTAGATTATTTGATGAGCTTTATCAGTAAGTTCAGGGTTAATTATAAGAGCTACCCCGAGTGCATCGTTATAATCTTTTGCAATGTTTTTTATGTATGGATCTAGCATGTTAGTGAAATCAGTTATGTACTTATCATTTTTATCTAGCTTTGATTCATCGAAAACATTAGATACTAAAAGATCAATGCTATTTGCATAGTTCATAGTTTTATTTAAGACTTCATCTATAGAATCAGCATTAGTTTTAGATAGTAATTCCATATTACTAGTCGCTTGTTCTTTAAATAAAGACTTACTTTTAATAGTACTTGTAGTTGTGATTATTATAGATGTAACAATACAACAAAAAAGTATTGAAAACATCACTTTAGTAGATATTTTTTTCATAGCTTCCTCCTTTGCTTCCCAAATAATCTTATCGAGTTAAAAGAGAATAAACTTTATATGATATTTAAAACCTTAGAGAAATTTATTATTAATGAAAGGAGTTTAAAGTAAATAGCTTATTAAATTTAAATAAGTTAGAATATGGATGTTATTTAATGGATATAGATTAAATATAGGAAAGAAGAGTATAATTTTAGTAAGTAGTTAAAAAAACAGGATAAATTTGGTATAATATAGATATAGAAAACTAATCATAAATTCTCTTTTTTCAAAAAATAAATCTGTTATTTAAAAAATAGTTTTTCAAATTATTTAAAATGGGAGGAGATTAATTATGAAAAAAATATTATCTTTAATTTTGATTATGTCTATGTTTATTTTAGTAGGCTGCGGTGAAAAAAAGGATGCGACTCCTAAAGAAGAAGGATCTCAAACTACAGAACAAACTAGTAATGATGAAAAAGAAAAGCCTAAAGAAGAAATAAAAGAAAATGAAAATAAAGACAAAACTAATAACGATATCGAAAAAGAAAAGGAAGATAGTAATGGTACTGAAACTGAAGTAACTGATAAAAAAGACCCTGAAAAAGTTAAAGTAAAAACTTTAAATGTAAATATGTATTTTTACGACGTTATAAATGATAAATGGGTAAAAGAAAAAACTAAGGTTAAATCAGATAGAATTAAAGACTTAGTGATAGAAGTAAGAAATAACAAAAAGAGCGGTATTCCTAAAAAAACTAAAGTTTATAGCGTAACTATAAAAGATAAAATAGCAACAGTAGATTTAGGCCGTGAATTTTTAGACCCTCAAACAAACTCATCAGCAGGGGCAACAGCTAAAGTATACTCTATAGTAAATACTTTATGTTTAAACAAGAATTTAGGAATAGACGGCGTTATGTTTTTAATAGATGGAAAAAAATCAGAAACTATAGGACCTATAGATAACACTAGAGTATTAAAGCCTATGGGGGTTTAAGATATTAAAAGTCAGCAAATTAATTGCTGACTTTTAATTTTTTATGAATTATAAATTAATGTATTCAAAATCATTGGTATAAGGGCGATAATATAAGTGGAAAAAAATGCTTTAAAATAAAAACAAAGGAAATAAGGGGAACAAATGAAAAGTAAAAAAATAATTAGTATAATATTATCTTCAGTTATGATTGCATCTGTTATTACAGGGTGTGGAAAGGATAAAGAAACTTCAGACTCAAATAATGGAAAAAGTGCAGAAGTTCAGAATGAAGTTAATTTAGATCAAAAACAAGATGAAACTAAGAAAGATACGGAAATAAAAAATAACGAAGTTAATGTATTACCAGAAAGATCGGAAAACAATGAGAAAACTAAAATTTATAAAGAAGCGATAGTAGAAGTTAAAAATAATTCTAATAGAAGCTATAAAAATGATTTAAATGATATTACGGTAAAGAAAAGTGTTTCTACAATTAAAGAAAATGCAGAATTAAAAACTAAAGAGGTAGTAAATAAATTAACAACTAAAGATGAAAATAAAAATAATGATAATAAAATTGAAGTGAAAAATGAAAGTAAAATTGATAATGGAGGTTTAAGTAAAACTTCAAATAAAAATAATCAAAAAGAGATTACTGAAATATCTAAAACAAATCCTGAAGGTGATATATTAAATGAGGTATCTGAAAAAGATAAGCTAAATAATATAAATAAAAAATATATGTCAGCAGAAGTGTTTGGAGGGGAGGAGGAGAGAGCTCCAAACCTTTATGAATGTTTAGGGTTAATATTTGGATTTGATGCTGGCGAAGAACTAAATGGATATACTATTGAAATAGGTGAGTACGATAAAGGAACACGTACAAGCGCATGCATAACTGGTGACAAAATAATTTTAAATGTAGATTTATATGACGGATCTGATAGAGAATTAATAGAAAATGCCATAAATAAAGCTTTAAAAAATATAAAGATAGATCAAAGATTGAAATTGAGAGGAAATTTTAAACCATTAGATGAATTTATTAAAGAAGGTGCTCTAAAAGAAGAGGATGTTCCGGAGTTTGTAAAAAAATTTGGAAAGATAAGTATCCAAGGCGGTAAGTACGGAAGAAGACCGGCAAGTTTAGCGTTTTTAGGTTACGATATTTCGATTAGTGAAGGTAAATCTTTAAATGGTTATAATTTTGAAACAGGTAAAATAACAGAGGGCACTAAAACAGCTGTTAAAATTAAAGGTAAATCAATAATAATAGATATAGATTTAGTTAAATGTAATGAAAGTAAAGAAAAATTACAAGAAGAAATAAATAAAGCAATAGAAATGGTTGGAAAACCACAGCGTGTAGAATTATCAGGCTGTTTAATTGCAAGTTAAATATTAAAAAAGATAGCTAAATGATACGATCCAATTTAAATTGGATTGTGTCATTTAGCTATCTTTTTTTGTTTCTTACAAAAATGAAAGATAAATGTAATAAAGATAAATATGGATTGTTATAAAAAAATTATATTATGTATATGACGATTGGGAAATCACTAAGGGGAGGGATAACTTAAGAGATTAATATTAAGTTTAACAACAATACGTATAGCTTCAGTAGTTTTAGTTATTTATATTGGATACTTTTATATAACATATATCGGATATAAAAATACTGTAAATATACTTTTGAAAAATAGAAAGTAATTAACAAAAAAGGAGAATTAAAATGAATAATATATTACAAGTTAAAAATATAGAAAAAATTTATGGAAATAAAGAAAATAGAACAACTGCTTTAAAGGGAGTAAGCTTTGATGTAAGAGAAGGTGAGTTCGTTGGAATAATGGGACCTTCAGGAAGCGGAAAAACAACACTTCTTAACTGTATATCAACTATTGATACAGTTACAACAGGTCAAATACTATTAGATGGTGAAGACGAAACTAAATTAAAGGGAAGAAAGCTTGAAGAGTTTAGACGTGATAAGTTAGGATTTATATTCCAAGATTATAATCTTTTAGACACCTTAACAATATACGAAAATATAGCATTAGCACTTACAATTCAAGGAAAAAAGCCAAGAGAGATAGATAGAAAAGTTAGAGATATAGCAAAGAGACTTGGAATTGATGCGATGCTAAATAAATTTCCATACCAAGTATCTGGAGGACAAAAGCAAAGGGTTGCTTGCGCTAGAGCTATAGTTACAGAACCAAACGTAGTCTTAGCAGACGAACCTACAGGAGCACTTGATTCAAAATCAGCAAGGAAATTACTTGAAAGTTTTGAAAGCATAAATAAAGAGTTACAAGCTACAATACTTATGGTTACTCATGATGGATTTACAGCAAGTTACGCAAACAGGATTTTATTTATAAAAGATGGAAGTCTTTTTAAAGAATTAGTAAAAGGAAATAAAACTAGAAAAGAATTCTTTGATGAGATTATGGATACAGTTACTCTTCTAGGCGAGGAGGCTTAAAAATGTATTTTAAATTAGCACTTGGAAATATAAAAAAGAGCTTTAAAGATTATTCAATATACTTTTTAACACTTACTTTAGGAGTTTGTATATTCTATGCTTTTAACTCTATAGGAGATCAAAAGGCATTTACAGAGATGGCTGGTAATAAAGCTCAGTATGCAAGGCTTCTTCAAGCATTAATAGGAGGAATATCTGTATTTATTACGATAATTTTAGGTGGTTTAATAATTTATGCGAATAATTTCTTAGTTAAAAAACGTAAAAAAGAGCTAGGGGTTTATATGACTCTTGGTATGAGCAAAGGTAAGATATCTAAAATTTTAACTTATGAAACAGTTTTAGTTGGGATAATTTCATTGATTATTGGGTTGTTAGTAGGATTTGGTTTATCACAAATAATATCTATTTTTGCATCAAAACTATTTACATTTACAGTTAGTAAGTATAGTTTCTTTATATCTGTAAGTGCAATAATTAAGACTACAATTGCATTTAGTGCAGTATTTATTATAGTTATGATATTTAATTCATATTCTATTTCAAAGTACAAGCTTATAGATATATTAAATGCATCTAAAAAGAATGAATCTATAAAAATAAAAAGTCCTATTAAAAATGCTATTATTTTTATAGTTTCAGCTTGTATTTTAGCCTTAGCATATAACCTTGTTATAAAAGCTGGACTTAACACTCAAAAAATAGAATTTAAATTATCTATAATACTTGGAATAATATCTACATTAGGTATATTCTTTAGTTTATCAGGATTCTTTTTAAATTTAATTCAAAAGAATAAAAATATATATTTAAAGAAATTAAATATATTTACCTTAAGACAAATAAACAGTAAGATTAACACTAATTTTATTTCAATGACTGTTATTTCACTTATGTTATTTTTAACTATAGTAACTTTATCAACAGGATTAAGTTTTAAAAAATCAGTTGAAAGTGATTTTGAGAACGCTACACCCTTTGATATATCAGCATCAGTGTACCTTAGAGGTGATAACAAAAGTATTTCGATAAAAGAATCTTTAGATAAAGAAGGATTTAAGATAAATCCTGAAGATAAGGCTGCTTTTTATAACATTTATACTGTACCAGATTTAGTAATGACAGATTATATATATTCAAATAAAAAGGATAGCGTAGCTGAAAAACAATATAAAGAAATGAAACTTAAAGGTAGAGCAATTGGAATTACTGATTATAATAATATAAGAAAGATTGAAGACAAGGACCCGATATCTTTAGATGATGACAAAATATTAGTAACTTCAAATATTTCAGAATTTAAAGATTCAATAAACAGTCTTATAGAGAACAAAAAGAAAATAAAGGTTTCAGGAAAAGAATATGGAATTCAAAATAAAGAAATAATAAATGAAGAATTCTTAGGTATGGGATTTGCAGAAAACAATTTAACTATAATAGTTCCAGATAATGCAATAAAAGGTTTAAAGATAGACAGTAACAGGATGGCTGTAAATTTACAAAAGAAATATGATGAAAAAGAGTCAGGAAGATACAGAAATCTTTTTAATAAGTTTAAAAAAGAAGCTGATAAAACTGATAGTAGGCAGTATATTTCAGGATATACAAAAGTAGAAATATATAATTCATCAGTTGCATCAACAAGTACAATCTTATTTATAGCTATATACTTAGGGATTATATTCTTAATAACTAGTACAGCGGTACTTGCACTTCAACAACTTTCAGAAGCAAATGATAGTATTAGTAGATACAAATCGTTAAGAAGAATAGGTGTAGATGGAAATATGATTGATAAATCAATATTTACTCAAGTTAGTATTTACTTTGGATTACCTCTTTTAATGGCATTAATCCACTCTGTAGTTGGAATTAATGTTGTAAATGACTATATAACTTCTAGTTCTCAAGCTGATATAGGAGCATCGTCTTTAGTTACAACAGCTATAATGGTAGCTATTTACGGAGTATACTTTATAGCAACTTATATAGGGTATAAAGGAACAGTTAGAAATAGTTTCAAAAAATAAACTTAAAATAAATATATATAAATAAAGTCATTAGATTTCTAATGGCTTTATTTTTTTATTTTACCTTACAAAATTGAAAGGTAACTGTAAGGAAGTTAGATATGATTAAAGTATAAAAGGGAGTATTATAATATACATAGAGAACGAAACGTAAGGGGAGTTAAATTATGAAAAACATTTTAGAAGTTAAAGATATAGAAAAATTTTACGGAAACAAAGATAACATAACAAGAGCATTAAAGGGAGTAAGCTTTGATGTAAGAGAAGGTGAGTTCGTTGGAATAATGGGACCTTCAGGGAGTGGTAAAACAACACTTCTTAACTGTATATCAACTATTGACACAGTAACTAGAGGTCAAATACTATTAGATGGTGAAGACGAAACTAAATTAAAGGGAAGAAAGCTTGAAGAGTTTAGACGTGATAAGTTAGGATTTATATTCCAAGACTATAACCTTTTAGACACTTTAACAATATACGAAAATATAGCATTAGCGCTTACAATTCAAGGCAAAAAGCCAAGAGAAATAGATAGAAAAGTTAGAGATATCGCAAAGAGACTTGGAATTGATGCAATGCTAAATAAATTTCCATACCAAGTATCTGGAGGACAAAAGCAAAGGGTTGCTTGTGCTAGAGCTATAGTTACAGAACCAAACGTAGTCTTAGCAGACGAACCTACAGGAGCACTTGATTCAAAATCAGCAAGAAAATTACTTGAAAGTTTTGAGAGCATAAATGAAGAATTAAATGCTACAATACTTATGGTTACTCATGATGGATTCACAGCAAGTTACGCAAACAGAATTTTATTTATAAAAGATGGTAAGCTATTTAAAGAATTAGTAAAAGCTAATAAAACTAGAAAAGAATTCTTTGATGAAATTATGGATACAGTAACTCTTCTAGGGGAGGGAGAAATCTAATGTACTTAAAATTAGCGATAGGAAACGTAAGAAAGAGTTTTAAAGACTATTCAATATACTTTTTAACACTTACTTTAGGTGTTTGTATATTCTATGCCTTTAACTCAATAGGAGATCAGAAAGCATTCTCTGAGATGGCATCAAGCAAAGCACAATATATAGAGTTATTACAACAACTTATATCAGGTGTTTCAATATTTATTTCATTCATTTTGGGTGGATTAATACTTTATGCAAATAACTTTTTAGTTAAAAAGCGTAAAAAAGAGCTTGGAGTTTATATGACTTTAGGTATGAAAAAAAGTAATATTGCAAAAATATTAACTTACGAAACAGCTGTAGTTGGTATTTTATCATTAGCAGTAGGGCTTGTAGTTGGTATAGGACTTTCACAGATAATATCATTATTTGCAGCTAAGTTATTTACAGTATCACTTAGCCAATACAAATTTTTATTATCTACTGAAGCAATAATTAAAACTGTTGTATACTTTGGTATAATATTCGTTTTAGTTATGATATTTAACTCAGTTGTTATTTCAAAATATAAACTAATAGATATGTTAACAGCATCAAGAAAAAGTGAAAATATTAAAGTTAAGAGTCCAATATTAAACGGGATTATCTTTATAATTTCAGCTGTTCTATTAGTTATAGCATATAGATTTGTAATTAAAGCAGGATTAAATCCATCAGATTTAAAATTTAAGTTATCTATAGTGTTTGGAGTAGTTGCAACACTAGGTATATTCTTTAGTTTAGCAGGATTTGTTTTGAATTTAGTTCAAAAGAACAAAAATGTTTACTTAAAAGGCTTAAATATTTTCACTTTAAGACAAATAAACAGCAAAATAAATACTAACTTTATATCAATGACAGTAATATCACTTATGCTATTTTTAACAATTGGTACTTTATCTACAGGATTAAGTTTTAAAAATGCTTTAGAAAAAGGTTTAGAAAAGACTACACCATATGGTGCAACTGTAACATCTTTTACAGATAGAGACGGATCAATACCAAGCATATCTAAAAATTTAAAAAAGGCAGGATTAAATTTAGGTTCAAACGATAAACAAGTTACTTTTAATGAGTATTACTTAGATGGTACTCCAAGTATAGATATAGTTGGAAAGTATATACAAGATGGTACAGTTAAAAAATCATTAGAAGAAAATAAAATACCAGCAATGGCTATAACAGAAACTTCATATAATCAATTAAGAAATTTACAAGGAAAAGAAGCTATAAAACTTGAAAATGGAAAAGTTTTAGTTTCTTCAGAGAAAAAAGAAATAATCGATGCTTTAGAAAAGGCATCAAATGAAAAGATAAAAATTAATGGAAAAGATTATTCAATTCAAAATAAAGATGTTATAAATGAAAACTTTGAAAGTTCAGGAATGGAATCTAACATATTAACTTTAATAGTTCCAGATGATGTTGTTAAAAATATTAAGCCAAGTACTGAGATTATGAATATAAACTTTGGAGATAAGGCTGATGAAGCAAAAGCACAAAAAATATTCACAGCAATTAGGGATGGTAAAATTAAAAATGTTGACTTCGTAAACGGAATGACTAGAACTGAAATATATGATCAAAACAATGGTATGACTAGTACAGTATTATTTATAGGAATATATCTTGGAATAATATTCTTAATAACTAGTACAGCAGTACTTGCGCTTCAACAATTATCAGAAGCAAGTGATAGTTTAGAAAGATATAAATCATTAAGAAGAATAGGTGTATCAGAAAGTATGATAAATAAAGCTATATTTAAGCAAGTAAGTATATACTTTGGATTACCACTTATAGTTGCTTTAATGCACTCAGTTGTTGCAATTAAAGTTGTTAATGACTTCCTTTCATTATTTAACAAACCAGATATAGGTATGTCATCATTATTAACTGTTGTAATAATGATTGTAGTATACGGAGGATATTTCGTTGCTACTTATGTAGGATATAGAAGCACTGTTAAAAATGGAATAAAATAAATTTAAGAAAAGACTACTCTTAAAAGGGTGGTCTTTTTTTTGTTGGTAATAAATAGAAGAGAGGGAGTAGTAATAAAAAATAATTAAAAATGAAAAAAACTACACCAATGTTACGAAATATTATTGGTACAAGGGATTTTCGCTATATTAGGGTAAATTTTTGATATTTTGGACAAGTAAAAAATATTTAGACAAACTATAAAAATTTGATCGTAGTAGACAAGTAGAAGTTAGATGGACAAGCTCTTAGCTAGACCTATATTAAGGGTTAGTCTGAGAATAATTAAATAACTTTTACACAAAAAATAGAACTTATTAAATTAGATAAAACAGTATGTTTTTCATAAGATCCTTCGTAAATATACAAGAACCAATTTAAATAAACTTGTAGATACTTTGTAGCAACACTTCTAAATTTTCTAAGCCATCTTCTTAAATTTAATATAAAATCAGAGCAGTGACTAAGTAAAATATGACTTTCTTCTTTAGAAATTTTTAATTCTTTCTTTTTATGAAGAGCGTAGTTTAATTTCTTTGATACAAGATAAGAAAACCTATCTTTTCCTGGCAAGAAATAAGTATTAAAGACAGGGTTAAATTCATTTAATAAATTCTCTATAGATTCCTTTGTAGGGCTCATAGAATCAAAGGATATCTTAGCTAGAGAGTAATTATTTTTATTAATAGTAGTAGCTACAAAGATGTTTTTTCTTCTAGAAATAGTGCAAACGGGAGGAGTCTTTTGCCCTTTAAAGTTTTCTAAAAATTTAGTGTGTCTCATAGCTGTAACTATATGGGTTCTTCTTGAATCAGTATAAGTTTCTATATGCTTTAGTATCTTGTGTCTCCATCTAAAAGAAGTTTCTATACAAATATTTAATCTATCAGCGCAATCTCTAATAGTAGCACCAGATAGCATAAGACGAGTATATTTATCCCAAAGGTCTACACTCTTTCTAGTATTATGCCAGACAAGCCCAGTTCCTTCGTTAAAGGTTTTAAGACAATCCTTGCATTGATATCTTTGGACGCATCTATATTTACCGTATTTAATAAAGTGTTTTGAATCGCAATGGGGACAAGTAGATGTATGTACCATAATCTCACCTCGAAAAATTTTGATTTTTTTAGTTATTTTGATTATGGACATAAAAAAGTGCCTTTATTCAGGCTATTTTAGTAAAATACCAACAAAGAAGCGAAACAATGTTGTAGGGGAGTATAGACTATATATAACATAGTATTAAAAATCAGAGGATTATTTAATATCAAAAGTAAAGATGAAAATAATCGAGATACTGTTTTTGCACAGAGTTTCTAGTAAATATATCTAAAAATAAATATAATAGATTAACATTTGGTAAGGGTTAAAATTATAAAATTTATAATTTTAGCCTTTTTATTTACAAATCAATCGAAAATTGTTGAAAAAAATTTAAAGAATGAGTATAATAGTGGATAATTATTAAGGAATTATTAATAAGCAAAGGAAAAAATGAAATTAATTCAAAACAGAGAGATGGGGTTATATTATGAAAAAGAACAAAGATATATTAATAGTTGGATTTGCACTCTTCTCTATATTTTTTGGTGCAGGAAACTTAATTTTCCCACCATTTATAGGTCTTACATCAGGGAGCAGTTGGGGAACTAGCTTCTTAGGATTTATAGTAGCAGATGTTGGTATAATATTTTTATCAATTTTAGCTGTTGCAAAGAGCGGATCACTTCAAGGCGTTGTAGGAAGAGCCGGAAAGAAATTTGGAATAACTTTAGAAATATTAATGATGTTATGCCTTGGACCTATGCTTGTAGTTCCAAGAACAGCAGCAACAACATTTGAAATGAGTATAAAACCTTTATTTGGTGGATTTAATCCTATGGTATTTTCAATAATCTTCTTTATTTTAGTACTAATTTTAAGCATTAAGCCAAATAAAGTTATGGACATAATAGGAAAGTTTTTAACACCGATATTACTTATAGCATTAGCATTTTTAATTATAAAAGGAATAGTTTCACCTATAGGTACATTAGAAAATGTAGGTTCTAATGAGTTATTTGTTACAGGATTAACTCAAGGATATCAAACGATGGACGCATTAGGGATAGGGGGAATAGTTGCACTTGTTATTACTGCTTTTAGAAATAAGGGATACGGAAATAACGAATTACTAGGACTTACAACTAAAGCAGCCCTTATAGCTTGTGTTGGACTTGCTTTAGTTTATGGGGGGCTTACTTATTTAGGAGCGACAGCTTCAGGATTATATGATACAAGTGTTTCTCAAACAGCTTTATTAGTAAACATCACACATAAATTATTAGGTACAACAGGTACTATGATACTTGCTATAGTAGTAGGATTTGCTTGTTTAACTACAGCCGTAGGGTTAACTTCAGTTACAGCTAAATATTTTGAAGATGTAACTAAAGGAAAATTAAAGTACCAGGTTATAGTTATTATTATTTGTTTATTCAGTGCAGTTATGTCAAACTTAGGTGTAGATACTATAATTCAAATTGCAGTACCTATATTAAGTTTAATTTATCCAGTATCAATAGTATTAGTTGTTATGAACTTATTTAAAGGTGTATTTACTAAAGATGTAACCTATAAAGGTGCAGCTTATGCAACTCTTATAATTAGTCTTTTAACAGTTTTAAATAATTATGGATTAAACTTTGAGTTTGTAAACAAACTTCCTTTATCAGGACTAGGATTAAATTGGGTTGTACCTGCAATTTTAGGTGGATTATTTGCTACAATAGTATTTAGAAGCAAAGTTCCAAACACTAAAATTAACTTTAATAATTAAATTGGTAGTTAAATCTGGGCTTTTAGCCCAGATTTTTTTTATTTCTTGAAAAAACATTTGCAAATGGACAAAATTTGTCCAAAACAATAAATATAATTAAATAGGGAGTGAGAGGAGGGATTAGATGAATAGACTAAAGATAAAAAAGAATGATTTAAATGGTGTTTCAAATTATAAGATAGAATTAGAAAAGATGCAAAATGAAATAAAGAAACATCCTTTAGGAGTCGATATATACATTAGATTATTTAATTCGATTAATGCTTTAAACGAGCTAGAAAAAAACTTGCTCTATAACTTAATAAAATTAATAGATGGAAAAGAAAAAGAAATATTAGGGTATATTAATTTTATGAAGCTTAACTATAAAGATGGAATAGAATTAAATGAAAAAGATTTAAGGAATATATCAAATATAAAGAAGAGCTTAAAGATTTTAATTAAAGAGAAATTACTTTTACTAGATGATAAAGAAAAAACAATTCTGATACCTGAGATAGTGGTAGTTAATAAGGAACTTTTATTAAAAGAAGACATTTAAATATAACTAGACTAGGATTTTTAATAAGTTGCCAAATATATTAAAATAGACAAGATATGTCCATGTAAATATATATAATATATATTGAAACGGGGGGAGATATTTGGAACCTAAAGATAAGAAAGTTAAAAGAGTTTTAGATATTTACAATAGATTTTTAAAAAATGAAATCCTAAATAAGAAAGAGCTAGCAGACATATATAATGTAAATGAAAAAACAATCCAAAGAGATATAGAAGATATCAGGTGTTATTTTACTGAGAATATAACAAAGCTTGGTGAAAACAATATTAACTATGATAAATCTAAAAAAGGATACATACTAGAAAGCTGCTATGACGGGCTAAATACTAAGAGTATATTAGCTTTGATAAAGGTTCTTTTAGAGAGTAGAGCCTTTTGCAAAGAAGAAATGGAGTTGCTATCTAAGGGATTATTAAATATTGCAAGTGATGCTCAAAAGAAGCACATAATTGAGATTATAGGGAATGAGAAGATCAATTATGTTGAATTATCACATAAGGAACCACTTATAGATAAAATTTGGGATTTAAGTGAATGCATCAAACATAGAAAAGTGACAAATATTATATATAAAAAAGATGATGGAAGTATAATTGATAAAAAGGTAAAGCCGATATCTATAATTTTTTCGGAATACTATTTTTATCTCCTTGCCGATTTTAATGATTACGTAAGTGCTAATGTTTATAGGATAGATAAAATAATAGACTATAAAGAGTTAGACAAGCCGTTTATATTAGAAGATAACAAAAAGATAGATGACGGTGAACTAAGAAAGAAGGCTCAATACACTCTAGGTGGAAAAGTGCAAAGAATTGTTTTTGAATATTATGGAGAATCAGTGGAATCGGTTCTAGATAAGCTCCCTACAGCAGAAGTAATATTAGAAGACTTAGACAAGAAAGTTATTAAAGTAGAAGTTTTAGGTGATGGAATAAAAAAATGGTTCTTAAGTCAAGGTAAAAACGTAAAAGTTTTATCACCGTCAAAGATGGTTGATAAGATGAAAGAAGAAGTTTTAAAAATGAATAAATTATATTAATAATATAAAAATAATGCGGTGTTTAAAAACATCGCACTTTTTTATATTGAATTGGAATTAAGTAGTTTAATAAAGTTCATTTTAAGTTTAAAAATTTTACTTTTAAAATACAAATAAAAATATATAGAATCGAATAAAAAAATCGATACGTACTTAATTATATAAAATTACCTAAAAAAATAATTCGTAAAGGTTAGGGAATTTATTTTGAAAATTCTAAATTTAGCTTTAATTTGATTAAGTAGAAAAAAATGTATTTAAAAATTAATCATAAAGTTAATAAATAAATTTATAAAATAAAGGATGTTATTTGACATAGAATTTAATGGGTATATTATGGAGGTGTAAAGAGGTAGGGACAAAATTAAATGGGTGGAATTTAAATAATCAATATTTCAAAAAATAGAAATGTAAACGATTTAAAGAAAGGAGAGTAAAATACTGATTATTTAAAATAAATAAAACTTAATATGAAGGGAAGTAGTTTATATGAGTAGTGTGAAAAAACTAACACTTTTTCAACTGATTGGTATAACAATGGCATTTTTCGGCACAGTTAGAAGTGTACCAACCTTAGCAATTAACGGGTGGACGCAAATTTCATATTTAATTGGTGCTGTTATATTATTTGCTATTCCAATTTCTTTAATTGCAGCAGAACTTGCAACTGGGTGGCCAGAAGAAGGTGGTCCTCAAGTTTGGGTGAGAGAGGCATTTGGAGACAAATGGGGTTTTGTAACTTCATGGCTTTTATGGGTTCAAATGTTCTTTGGAATGGTTATGGTTGCATCTACAGTTGGTGTTTTAATTGGATACGTTATAAACGATCCAGTTTTATCTCAAAATAATATATTTATATTTTTTGTTATAGTTATTTCATATTGGTTAGTAACTTTATTAAATTTAAAATTTGATATGGTTAAAGTAGTAGGTAATTTAGGAGCAGTTATTGGAGTATACGTACCGTTTTTAGCTTTAGTTATTCTAGGACTAGCTTATTTATTTAAAAATGGTATTAATCCTAACGGTTATTTAGGAGCATTTTCTATGAGTAAGGTCTTCCCAGACTTTAGTAAGCTAGGAAGCTTATCTTATTTTACAGGAATTATATTTATCTTTGCAGGAGTTGAAATATCATCAGTTCATGCAAATAATATTGAAAATCCTAAAAAGAATTATCCAATAGCCGTTATAGGATCAGTAATTTTACTTGTAATTTTCAACTTAATTGCAGGGTTAACTGTTGCAAACGCAGTGCCAAAAGGACAAATGGAGTTATCTAATATAACTCAACCGTTTGTTATATACTGTGAGAGTTTAGGAATACCAAAGATATTTAATAATATCATTTCAGCTATGATAGCTATTGGTGTACTAGCACAACTTAGTGCTTGGGTATTAGGTCCATCAAAAGCTATGATAAAAGTCGCTGAAGAAGGTAATTTACCAAAAGTATTTCAAAAGAGAAGTAAAAATGGAGCGCCACTAACTATAGTATTGATCCAAGCTACAGTAATTTCAGTAATATCATTAGCTTATTTATTTACAAAGGATGTTAACAGTGCATTTTATATGATTACTGTAACTACAACAATCCTTTATTGTATAGTTTACATTTTAATTGCTTTATCTGCTATTAAATTAAGATATACAAGAGCTGATGTTAAGAGAACATTTAGACTAGGTTCAAAAGGAAATGGTTTAATGTGGTTTACAGCTAGTTTGGCGTTAATTGGAATTTTATTAACAATAATAGTTGGATTAATTCCACCAAGTGGAACACCAGACCCAACTTTTTATGTAGCATTCCAAGTAATAGGAACAATAGTATCAGTAGGTATAGCTTTAATAATTTTTGCTTGTAGAAAACCAAGTTGGAAAAAAGAAAATTAAAGGAGAGATTAAAATGAGTGGAAAAGATTTAAACTTAAAAGCATTATTTTTAGGACCAAAATCAGAGAATACAGAGTTCTTTGAAAAACATTTAGTAGAACTTTTTGAGGACCATAGTGAATGGAGAAAAAACTATCATCCAGAGGATATGCCAATTATAAAAAATACTGATAAAAGACAAAAGGATTATTTAGAAACTTCAGATAAAATGGAGGAAGTCTTAACAGAACTTTCAGTAAAATTAAGATCAAAATCATTACCTTGGCATTCACCTAGATTTTTAGGACACATGAATTCAGAAACTTTAATGCCAGCATTACTTGGATATTTTGCAGCAATGCTTTATAACGGAAATAACGTTGCGTATGAATCTTCACCAGGAACTTCAGAAATGGAAGAGGAAGTAGGTTTAGAGTTTGCAAAACTTATGGGATATGAAGACGGTATAGGTTGGGGACACATCTGTGCAGATGGTTCAATTGCAAACCTAGAAGGACTATGGTATGCAAGAAATATTAAATCATTACCATTAGCTATGAAAGAAGTTACTCCAAATTTAGTAGAAGGTAAAAGTGAATGGGAACTTTTAAATATGTCTACAGAAGAAGTTTTAGATTTATTAGCTAAAGCACCTGATAAATTAGACGATTTAAAAGAACATTCAGCTAGAGGATGTGGAGATAAAATAAGAAAGCTAGGTAAATGGTTTGTTCCACAAACTAAGCATTATTCTTGGCTTAAAGCAGCAGATATTATAGGTATCGGAACTGAAAATATCGAAGCTGTAAAAGTAAATGAAAAATATAGAATGGATACAGAAGAACTTGAAAAGAAAATTAGAGATTTTGCAGCACAAGGTATACCTACTCTAGGAGTTGTAGGGGTTGTAGGTTCAACAGAAGAAGGTGCTGTCGATGATATCCACAAAATAATAGAAGTTAAAGATAGATTAGCAAAAGAAGGAATCAAATTCTATGTTCACGTAGATGCAGCTTATGGCGGATACTCAAGAGCTATATTCTTAGATGAAAATGATAAATTTATAGAAAAAGATGAATTAAAAGCAAAATATTTAGAATATGGTGTATTCGAAAATGAAGCTACAGCAGACGCTTGGCCAACAAACGAAACTTACGAAGCTTATAAAGCTATGAGTAAGGCTGATAGTATTACAATAGACCCTCACAAAATGGGATATATTCCTTATTCAGCAGGTGGTATAGTAATAAAAGATAAGAGAATGAGAGATTCAATATCTTACTTTGCAACTTACGTATTTGAAAAAGGAATGAATATACCAGCATTACTAGGAGCATTTATGCTTGAAGGTTCAAAAGCAGGTGCAACAGCTGCAGCAGTTTGGACAGCACATAAAGTTTTACCACTTAATATAACTGGATACGGTAAACTTATGGGAGCTAGTATAGAAGGGGCATTTAATCTTTATAATCACTTTAATGGAAAATCATTTAGAGTTGGAGACAAAAAGGTTATTATGCATACTTTAATCAGACCAGACTTTAATATGGTTGACTTCGTATTTAATGAAGAAGGAAATAAAGACTTAAAAATAATGAATAAGTTAAATCACGATATGTATGATGAAGCTTCATTTGTAAGTGGCGGACTTTATGCAAATGATTTTATAACATCACACACTGATTTTGCTAAACCAGATTACGGTGACTCTCCATTCCACTTTGTTCACAGCTGTGGTATGAGCAGGGAAGAGTGGGATAAAGAAGGTAAAGTTACATTACTAAGAGCTTGCGTGCTTTCACCATTCTTAGGAAATATGGACACATTCAATGAATATATGGAAAAAATAGATTCAGCTATTTTAGAAAAATTAAACAAAATTTATGACGTAAGATAGGTTTTAGGGTTATAAATAAAAGGAATCTCAATTTAGCAATAAAAGAATTTGCTAATTAGAGATTCCTTTTTTAACTTTGAATATAACAATTATTAGTATAATTAAAATGATACCTTTCATTTGCAGTATTATCTAAATTATAGAAATACACGCTCTTTAGTATATTTTTTGGATTTCTCTTATTGAAATCTAAAATTAAATTCCAAACTTCTTCTTTTTGAGAATCTAATATAGTATCTTTTCCTATAGTTTTAAAACAAATCTTTATACTAGCACCAAGTGCAATATCATCACTATAATAAAATTGATATTTAATAGGAAAAGAAAGAGCTTCTGCTTCGTCACAAAAATTAGGTTCAGATTCGTAAAGATTACGGCCTTTACTATCTGTATCTAAAAACTTTTGATTTTTCCAAGCTTTTTCTAATTTAGTATCTATAGTTTTTTCTTCGTTAGAAGTCTTTTTCTCATCTTTTTTAGATGATTTATCTTTAGTAACTTTAGGTTTGTCTTTTTCTTTAAGAATAATTTCATCATCTTTAGAATCGTATTTATAAGAAACAGTAGATTCGTTAGTACAAGAAATTAAACTTATACAAAGAAGAAAGATAAGTAAAGTGGAAATAGTTTTTTTCATTTTTATGCTCCTAATTATTGTTACCACTTTTAATTGTATGATTAAAGTTAGATATTTAAGAGTAGAAGAGGTAAAATTATAGTTAAATAAACTAAAAAATATAATTTTAGATTTTTAAAGGTGAGGAAAAATAATGATAGAAAAGCTAAGAATAAAGATAATAGATAAGGGCACAGGTAAGGTAGAAAATTTTAAAACTAATCAATACGATATTGATTTAGATGGGAATATAAATTACAAATACTCTAAATCTCAAACAAAAGAGATAATTGAAGAAAGAACTTACTTTAAAGAAAAGGGAGAAATAATAGAACTATTTAATAAGGTTAATGATTATATCGAAAGTGGTATAAGTGATGATGATATATTTAGAATTTGTGACGGGAATAGCTATAATCTAAGGGCATATTTTAGTGAAGGTTTTATTAAAGAGTTTAGGGGAAGCAAGGGCGGAGGAAGCACTATAGATAAAATAATAGATGAATATATATTATAAGTTAAAAGCCAGAGAGAATAGATATATTATTTCTCTTTGGCTTTATTTTATTTAAGGATATCTAAGATAGCTTGACCGTATTTTTCTACTTTAACTGGTCCAAGACCTTGGATTTTTAGAAGATCTTCTTTAGTTTTTGGCAAAGTATTAAGGAGTGCTTCTAAAGTTTTATTATTGAAAATATAAAAGGCTGCTACCTTTTCTTCTTTTGATTTTTGAAGTCTATAATCTTTTAGTTTATTTCTAAGAAAATTTATATCATTTTTTTTAGTTTTTATTTCATTAGGGCTAGAAATACCTTCTATTTCAGTTTTTGCCTCAGATTCATTAATTTCTATAATTGCAGATTTAAAATTTAAATCGTTATTAAATGGAAAAGGGTTTAAAGAAGTATTAGTAGGTAAATTTTCTTCAAAGTCTTCTTTAGTTAAAGAATATTTTGAATTATAGTCTATTTTAACAGGTTTATTATTTTCCTTTAAAAAGTCTGCTATAAAATATAGCTTTTTATCAGGCATATCAAATGCACTTTTCTTTTTATATGTATCTATTGTTTTCTTTAGGTGATTTGTAAGCTGATCATATTTTATTATCCCGCTTTTTATTTGTTTTGGGGCTTTTGTTTTTGTAACTATACTTTTAGGATTAGCTATTGTAACACAAGAAAGTATAGGGAAAGTATTTACTAGATTATGTTTTTTTAAGATCTTACTTAGAATTCTAACATGTCTTTCATTTTGTGAAATCGGGCTAAAAATTCCTTCCTTCTTATATATCTTACCATTTTTAGTTTTAAAGTTTCTTATAAAGTCGCCTGACTCATTAATATAGATATCCCCTGTTAATCTTTTAGTTTCAAGAATCATAATAAAATATGGGTTTAGGATTATATAATCCATTTGAGCTGAGTGTTCGCCATCTTCTATCCTTATATCATGTAACACAAGGATAGGTAAAAATGAGTTGTTAAGTTCATATCTAATATTTTTTTCACCTTCAATCCCATATTTCAAAAGGTAATAATCAGTTTTAATTTGATTAACCTTACTTGTTTTAACTTGATTTATCAAATTCTCTAAGTCTTTTAGTTGAGTGTTATCATCTTTAAAGTCTTTTAAAAATATTGGTTCTTTAATTGATGAACCAAATAGAAATTGTTTTAGCATATTTATCTCCCTTATAAAAGTTTATATAAATATTATAGTAAAAAGTTTTAAATATAACAAATATATAGATTATTTGTAATTAAAATCCAATAAATATCTTCAAAATTGAAGACATAGAACAAATAATTCAAAATTTATAAAGTTACTACATATTGATATTATTAAAAATAATTATTGAGATTTTATGAAATTAATAATACAAGTTCAAAAAAATAAATAAAAGAATAAAAAAAATAATACAAAATAAGGTTTATATTACAATTTATACAAAAAGATGATAAAATACCCTCTGAGGTGAGGAATAATGAATAAAATGCTACAAAAAATTACTTTAGGAATCATAATTGCATTCTCGGGGACGTTAATAGGATGTGGTTCTGATAAAACTGTAATGACTGAGGCACCTAGCACTCAGCAAACAGAAAATACTGAAAAGATTGATTTAAAAGACAAACAAGAAGATCAATCAAAAGATAAGCAGGAAGTTAAAGATGATAAAAAAGATGATAGCGCATCTTCTGAAGAAAGTAAGAAAGAAGAATTAAAAAAAGAGGAGCCTAAAAAGGCGGAACCTAAAAAAGAAACTTCTACTCCTAAGAAGAGCCAAAGTGAGACTAAGAGCAATTCAAACTCTTCAAGTTCAAGCAATAAAAAATCATCTACAAATAATAGTAATTCTTCTAAAAATGAATCTAGCAAACCAAAGAAAAATACTACTGTAGAAGCTCCTGCTAAAAAAGGACAAACAGTTTATTTAACTGCAACAGGTAAGAAATATCATAGGATTCCAAAATGCGGAAACACTAAAACTAGTTGGAGTACAGATTCAGAAAAAGCTAAAGCACAAGGGTATGAACCTTGCAAAAAATGTTTTTAATTAGAATATAAGACAATGGCAAATTGCCATTGTCTTTTTTATTGCAATATTCTATTTAAGATAAGCTTATATAAATTATGTATAAAAGAATAAAATATGGTTAAAATATTTACTGATAGTAACTAGGATAACTTATATCGCAGAAAAGGGTAATGGTGCTTCGGACACACCGTTACCTTTTTTCTGATTTTTTTATATATTTTTTCTATTTAAGAACTCCTTTTGCATATTTAGTAGATGAAAGGAGTTGATAGATATGGTATCAAAAATAGTGAATGGGGCAAGCTTAAAAGTCGCTTATTTAAAGGGGCAAAACGAAAATGGGAAGGATATAATTAAATCTCAAAGATTTAGTAATCTTAACCTTTCAGCTACTAAAGAAGAGCTTTACGCTGTAGCTTCAGAGATAGCTAGTTTAATAGCATTTCCGTTATCAGAACTTACAGTCGAAGAAGACAGTGTACTTTTAGAAGAAGAAGCTTAAGTATCAAAAGATAGGCAAAATAAATTAATAAAAAGGGGGAAGTTTTATATGTTAGAAAAGTCTTTAGTAATGGGGTTTGAAAATGAGTCTGGGAAAAAGTTTAATTTAAGAATCAGGGAGATCAAAACAGACTTAACAAAAGAGCAGATAAATAGAGCTATGGATGCTATAGTGTCTAATGATGTTTTTGTAACTACTGGCGGTAAAGTTACTAAAAAGCTTGGGGCAGAAATCATCACAGAAGAAACTACAAAAGTAGAGATAATTTAAATTTTAAAAATAGCTTGCAAAATTTTTGCAGGCTATTTTTTTTATATAACTTCTTACAAAGAGTATATTAATAAAAATCTACAAGATAAAACATTCAAATAACAATTGTTAACTTCTAAATTATATGAAAAGATATTTGATATAATTTTACTTATAAAAGGATGGGAGATGATTTTTATGAGTTTTAAAAGTGAAGAGGAAAAAATCAAAAATAAACTTAAAGAGTTAAAAGATGAAGAACTTAAAGATTATCATAAAAAAGCAGTAGAAAAAGAGGAACCAAAAGCTATAGAGTTAGCTCAAAAAGAGATGACTAAGAGGGGAATCTTCTGGTAAAAAACTTGCAGAAACAATTCTGCAAGTTTTTTAATATTTAAGCTAGTTTGTGGTATAATCATATAAAGATAAAAAATAAAAAAAGGTGATAAAATGATTGAAAACTTGGCACTACTTATAAACGAAACAGAAAAACTTATATCAAATAGCATAACTCGTAAATTTAAAGAAAACGGGATAGAAATCACTTTTGAACAATACACTATCTTAAATAATTTATGGAATACAAATAGCTTGTCTCAATGCCATTTAGCTATGTTAACTAACAGGGATCAGGCTAGTACTTCTAGAATTATTAATACTCTTATAAAAAATGAGCTTATAGTAAAAAGAGTTTGTCTTAAAGATAAAAGGATAAATAGGATTGAACTAACAGAAAGAGGAGCTTCTTTAAAGGAACCAGTTTTAAAGTTAATTAATGAATGTTTAGTTCAAACGACTAATGGCCTTAACGAAGAGCAAATAATGCAAGGCGTAGAATTATTAAATACGATAAAAGAAAATTTAAATAAATAAAAAATAGGATGCTTTTAAAGATTAAAAGCATCCTATTTTTATATTAGTTAATTAGAAGTTAATTATGAGAAATTTTATTTTTTTTGGACAAAATTTAAAATATATTATTTAGTTAATAAATTAGCTAAAGCTTCTGCACTTTCTTTAACTTTTTCATCTGTTAAGTTGTGTGCATCATATGCTACAAACGCAGGTCTGTAATTCATTTTTGTGAAGCTTGCCATATTTTCAAAAGTTTTAGTTAATTCACTTATAGTAAATCTTTGCATTCCACCAGCTCTATAAGACTCTTCTTGACCTCCAGCTGATATTGCTAACATAAATTCTTTTCCTTTTAATTTATCTCCGTTTGGTCCGTGTGAGAAGCCAAAAGCAAATACTTCGTCTTGCCACATCTTTAATAATGCAGGAGCATTATACCAGTAGAATGGGAATTCGAATACTATTCTGTCGTGTGCTTCTACTAATTCTTGTTCTTTCTTTACATCGATTTTCATATCAGGGTATTCTTTATAAATATTATGGATTGTTATGTTTTCTTCACTTTCTAAACGAGTCATCCATGCCTTGTTTATTCTTGATTTTTCTATATTTGGGTGTGTTAATATTACTAATGTTTTCATTTGTTAAAATCCTCTTTTCTTTAATTTTGTTTTTTTACTTTTTAGATTCGGCCGATTTTTAAAAAGCAATACTTGTTCATGCAAGTAATTTTAAATTTATTATAAGACAATATACTTGTTTATGCAAGTATTATTTTAAAATTTTTTTATAAACATTAAAGAAGACTATAATTATCTATTAATTTACCTAAAAGTTTTAAAGATAAATCTTTATCTTTGAAGTTAGATTTCTCTATTTTATCTAATAATCTTTGTAGATCTATTTCTTCGAAATATATATGTTTTAAAAATAAATCATCATTAGAAAATACTAAATTTAAATCAATCATTTAAACACCTCAAAATAATTTATTAATTATATTATAACCTAGAAAGTTAAAATATAGAACATATGTTCGGTAGAAGAATGAAAAAATTATTAACAAATTGATAATTAAACTAGATTTAGACAAAGTATGACAAATTTATATAAAGCTTTAGTGTAAAATTATTTAGATACTTTATAAATAAATGATAAGGGGTAAGAGCAAATGAAAAATCTTAAAAAGTTAACGGCTGTAGTTCTTATTGGTATATTAGCTTTAGGGCTTGTTGCTTGTGGAACTAAAACGCCAACTGATGTTGTAAATGAGTATTTCAGCGAAATTAAAAAAGGTGATAACTCAGAATTAAACGATCTTATAGAAGATAAGGTTAAAACTGGAGAAACTAAAGACGGTAAAGAGGTATCTAAAGATACTGAAAAAGCTATGACAAACGTAATTAAACAAATAGACGGTAAAGCTACTTCAGAGAAAATAGATGGAGATAATGCAACAGTTAATGTTACTGTAAAAGGACCTAATATTTCTCAAATGATGTTAAAATTTATCTCTCAAGCTATGCAAGCTGCATTTAGTGGAAAACAAGTAACAGATGCAGAAATGGAAAAGATGTTACAAGAAGAATTTAAAAATCCACCTACAGACGAGAGAAGTGGAGAAATTCATTTAACTAAAAAAGACAATGAATGGAAAATCCAAACAGATGATGGATTAATGAATGTTGTATTAGGAAAGGCTCAAATGCCAAATAAAAAATAAAAAATAATAAATAAATAATTAGGAAAGACTATAGATTAAATACACTATAGTCTTTTAAAATTTCCTTTTAGAGAGAAATTTTTATATTGAGGAAAACTTAAAGCAAAATATTGAAAATTTTTTCTGAAAAAGGAGTTTTTCACAAGGTGTTATGAAAGTAATTTCAAAATTTGTGCATAAAAATAAATCCTAAAATTGTATTTTTTTGCAAGTTATTTTATTAACAAATTGTTAAAAAACGTTTACTAAACGTTTACTAAACATCAAAAAGGCATAAAGTAGATTATATGTACTTTCAGATAAAATTTACTTAAAATAATGGTTTAGTAAAAGATTAACAATTTGTAACATATTGTAGAAAAATGTACTTATGCATAAAAAAAGTGATAAAATTCAAATATGTAAATTTTGTTTAAAATTGCAATTTTAATTTTAAATAAAGTTTAAGTGAGTAATAGGAGGGAGATATGATGGTAGGAATTATTCTTGCAAGTCACGGAGAATTCGCCAAAGGTATTCTGCAATCGTCTTCAATGATTTTCGGTGAACAAGAAAACGTTAAAGCGGTTACTTTAATGCCAAGTGAAGGACCTGATGATATCAGGAAAAAGATGGAAGATGCAATTGCATCATTTGAAAATTCAGAAGAGGTTTTATTTTTAGTAGACCTTTGGGGAGGGACTCCATTTAACCAAGCAAACAGCTTATTTGAAGAACACAAAGACAAATGGGCAATCGTAGCTGGTATGAACTTACCTATGGTAATTGAAGCTTTTGGATCTCGTTTTTCAATGGACTCAGCACACGAAATTGCAAAAAATATCCTAAATCCTTCTAGAGAAGGAATTAAGATCAAACCAGAAGAGTTAGAAGTAGTAGAAAAAGCACAAGAAAGTGCTAGTGAAAAATCTAATTCAGGAGCTCCTGGATCTTTCGAATACGTTTTAGCACGTATAGATTCTCGTTTACTTCATGGTCAAGTTGCTACAGCTTGGACAAAGGCAACACATCCAACAAGAATTATTGTTGTTTCTGATGATGTTTCTAGAGATGCGCTTCGTAAAAAGTTAATACAACAAGCAGCTCCACCAGGGGTTAAAGCTCACGTTGTTCCTGTGGAACAAATGATTAAGCTTGCAAAAGACGATAAGCACTTTGGAGGGCAAAAAGCACTACTTCTTTTTGAAAATCCACAAGATTTACTAAGAGCAGTAGAAGGGGGAGTTCCTATAAAGGTCGTAAATGTTGGATCTATGGCACACTCACCTGGAAAAGTTCAACCAAACAAAGTACTTGCATTTAGTCAAAAAGATATTGATACTTTTTCTAAGCTTAAAGAAGCAGGACTTACATTTGATGTTCGTAAAGTCCCAAATGATGATAAAGGAAAGATGGACGATATCCTAAAAAAAGCACAAGAAGAATTAAATAAATTAAAGTAATCATATTTTAATTTAAAAGGAGGATTAAGGTCGTGGATTTAAATTTTTTTCAAATTACATTAGTTATTATTATAGCGTTTATAGCAGGTGTTGAAGGGATATTAGATGAATTCCAATTCCATCAACCAGTAATAGCGTGTACTTTAATCGGATTAGTTACAGGAAACTTAGTTCCTTGTTTAATCTTAGGTGGTACACTTCAAATGATAGCCTTAGGTTGGGCAAACATTGGTGCAGCTGTTGCACCTGATGCAGCACTTGCATCTGTTGCATCTGCAATTATTTTAGTTTTAGGTGGTCAAGGCACAGCAGGTGTTGATTCAGCTATAGCTATAGCTATTCCATTAGCTGTTGCAGGTTTATTATTAACTATCATAGTTCGTACTATAGCTACTGCATTTGTTCATTTAATGGACGCAGCTGCTAAAGAAGGTAACATAAGAAAAGTAGAAATGTGGCACATAATTGCTATCTGTCTTCAAGGGCTTCGTATAGCAATCCCAGCTGGACTTATTATCTTAATCGGTGCAGAACCAATCAAAGCATTACTTAACTCTATGCCAGCTTGGTTAACAGCAGGTTTAGCTGTTGGTGGTGGAATGGTTGTTGCTGTTGGTTATGCAATGGTAATAAACATGATGGCAACAAAAGAAGTTTGGCCATTCTTTGCAATTGGTTTCGTTTTAGCAACTGTTACAGAAATCACTCTTATTGGACTTGGTGCAATCGGTGTATCTTTAGCACTTATCTACTTAGCACTTAGTAAAAAAGGTGGTTCAGGCGGTAATACAAATACTGGGGATCCAGTAGGTGATATTATCGATAACTACTAAAGAGGAGGGGATTTATAATGGAAAACGAAAAGAAATTAAAATTATCAAAAAAAGATCGTCTTGCGATTTGGTTTCGTTCATTCTTTATTCAAGGTTCTTGGAACTATGAAAGAATGCAAAATGGTGGTTGGGCTTTCTCATTAGTTCCAGCTATAAAGAAATTATATAAAACAAAAGAAGAAAGATCAGCGGCACTTGTTCGTCACTTAGAATTCTTCAATACTCACCCATACGTAGCTTCTCCTATTATCGGAGTAACACTAGCACTAGAAGAAGATCGTGCAAATGGTGCACCTGTTGATGATGTAACTATTCAAGGTGTTAAAGTTGGTATGATGGGACCTTTAGCAGGTATAGGAGATCCAGTATTCTGGTTTACTTTAAGACCTATTTTAGGTGGTTTAGCAGCATCTCTTGCTATGGCTGGTAATATTTTAGGACCAATCATATTCTTCTTAGGTTGGAATATTATTAGAATGGCATTTACTTGGTACACTCAAGAGTTTGGTTACAAAGCTGGTTCTCGTATTACAGACGATTTATCAGGTAACTTACTTCAAGATGTTACTAAAGGTGCTTCAATCCTTGGTATGTTTATCTTAGGTTCTTTAGTTAACAGATGGGTATCTATATCATTTACACCAGTAGTATCTTCTGTTCAACTAAGTAAAGGTGCTTTTATAGACTGGGCTAACTTACCAGCTGGCGCTGAAGGAATTAAAACTGCTTTAATTCAACAAGGCCAAGGGTTATCATTAACTCCAGAAAAAGTTACAACTTTACAAGATAACTTAAACTCTTTAATCCCAGGACTTGCAGGGTTATTATTAACACTTCTTTGCATGTGGTTATTAAAGAAAAAAGTATCTCCAATCGTTATGATTATAGCTCTATTTATAATAGGTATACTATTACACGTAATTGGATTAATGTAAGATGTTTATATGGCCTAGGTTAAAAAATTCTTTAACCTAGGTCTTTATTAGATATAATATACTTAAAAGAGTACATATAAATTAATTAGAAGAGAGGGATTAATTATGGTAAAATCACTTAATACAAAGGTTGATTTGGTTATTGAAGGAACAGCTTTCACAGGAATATCAGACTACGGTAAAATAATGATAGGTGATAAAGGTTTTGAATTTTATAATGATCGTGATATAAGAAAATTCATTCAAATTCCTTGGGAAGAAGTAGAGTGTGTTATAGTATCTGTTATGTTTAAAGGAAAATGGATTCCACGTTTTGCTCTTAAAACAAAGAAAAATGGTACGTATACTTTTTCATCAAAAGATTCTAAGAAAGTGCTTCGTGCAATAAGAGAATATATTAATCCTGATAATATAGTTAGATCACTTAGCTTTTTTGAAGTTTTAAAAAGAGCAATGAAAAATATATTCAAAAAAGATAAAGAATGCAAAGAAACTGCCAGATAAAGATTATTCTGGCAGTTTTTTATTTTATTCCGTAAATATCACTTCAACAGAAGCTTCTTCAAGTTTTAAAATTTCATTTTTATCTGCTTTATTATCTGTGATTATATAGTTAACAAAGCCTATTTCACCGCTTGAAAAGTTGTGGTGGATCCCTATTTTAGAACTATCAGCTAGTATAAAGGTTGGACCTATTGAGTTTTCAAGCATTTTCTTATTTACTGTAGTTTCTTGAAGCACTGAGGTGCTTATACCTGTGTGGGCTGTTATTCCGCTAACCCCCATAAAACATTTAGTTGCAGTTATTTTTGAAACTATTTGAGTTGCTATATCTCCAACCATAGATTGTTTTCTTCCGTAAACTTCTCCACCAGTTAAGATAACTTCTATCTTAGGGTCTAAATCCATTCCTAAAACTTTACCGTTATTAGTAATAACTACAACTCTCTTATCTTTTACATACTCTAACACCTTAATAGCTGTAGAACTTGAATTTATAAAGATGCTATCTCCTTCTTCTATAAATTCAGCTGCCTTTTTTGCTATAGCTGTTTTTATTATTTCTCTTTCGTTATTATTTTCACTAAAGTAAGGGTCATCATTTAAAGCACCCTCGATAAGTTCAGCGCCACCGTATTTTCTTTTTACAACACCTTCGTTTTCAAGGTTTTGAAAATCACGCCTAATAGTAATACTAGATGTTTTTAAAAGTTCTGCTAAATCTTCTGTTTTTGCAAATTTATGTTCTTTTAAATATTTTAAGATAGCTTGCTGCCTTTTAAAAACGAAACCTTTTGCATTTTTCATTTTTGCACCTCCTTAATAATTAATAAATATAAGATGTCCATTTATAATAGTAAATTTTTTTGTATCTGTAATGAACTTAATATTAAAAGATGATAAATTAATGATAAAAACGTTCAAAATAATCATAAATCATCTCTATATATAAATTGTACAAAAAACCTAGAGATAAATCAATAAGTTTAGAGTAAATAAAAAGACAAAACGAACAAAATGAACAATAAAACATAGGTAAATAGCTACATAAAGAACAAAAAGATAAAAATATCAAACAAAATAAACAAAAATACTTGCAAAGAAAACATTTACAGATTATAATTAAGTCAAGAAGTGATTAAACGAACTTAGAAAAGTTCAAAACAATCAAAAAGGACAAGTTTAGGAGGTACAAATAATGAGTATAGTAAATGAATTAACAAGAGAACAGTGGATTTTAAATACATTCCCAGAGTGGGGAACTTGGTTAAACGAAGAGATCGAAAATGAAGTAGTAGAACAAGGAACATTTAAAATGTGGTGGCTAGGTTGTACAGGAATATGGCTTAAGTCTGAAGGGAACGCTAATATATGCATAGACTTCTGGTGTGGAAGTGGTAAAAAAACTAAAAAGAATCCTTATATAAACCCAGAACACCAAATGGCTAGAATGTGTGGAGGGAAGAAACTTCAACCAAACCTTAGGGTTGCACCTTTTGTACTAGATCCATTTGCAATAAAAGAAATAGATGCAGTAATTTCAACTCACGATCACAACGATCATATAGACGTAAATGTTGCTGCTGCAGTTCTTAAAAACTGCTCAAACGATATTCCTTTTATAGGACCACAAGCTTGTGTTGATAAATGGGTAGGCTGGGGAGTTCCAGTAGAAAGATGTATAGTAGTTAAACCTGGAGATGTTGTAAAAATAAAAGATATAGAACTTCACGCTTTAGAGTCTTTTGATAGAACAGCTTTAATTACAGCACCACCAGAAGGAGATTTAAGAGGTAAGATGCCAGTTGATATGGATTATAAAGCTGTAAACTACCTTATAAAAACTCCAGGGGGAAACCTTTATCACAGTGGAGATTCACACTACTCAAACTACTATGCAAAACACGGAAATGAATACAAAATAGACGTAGCTTTAGGGTCATACGGAGAAAACCCTAGAGGTATAACAGATAAGATGACTTCAGTAGATATTTTAAGAATGGCGGAATCTTTAAATACTAGAGTAGTTATTCCTTTCCACCACGATATTTGGTCAAACTTCCAAGCTGATACAGACGAAATTTTAGCTTTATATGATATGAAAAAACACAGATTACAATACAAATTCAAACCATTTATCTGGCAAGTTGGAGGAAAATTCACATTCCCAGAAGATAAAGATAAGAGAGAATACCATTATCCTAGAGGGTTTGATGATTGTTTCGAAGTTGATATAAACTTACCATACAACTCATTCTTATAAATTTAAGACTTAGGAGGAAAAAGCTATGTTAAAAGAATTAATAGAAAAAGGTAGATATTCTTTTCACGAGGGCTTTGATTCTTGGGAGGATGCAGTGAAAGCTGCATGCGCTCCCTTAGAAAAAGAAAAAGCTATAGAAAAAGAATATTCAGATTTAATTATAGAAAGCATAAAAAAATACGGACCTTATATAGTTATAGCACCTGATATTGCAATCCCTCACGCTCAAGAAGGAAAAGGGGTTAATGAAACTTCAATCTGCTTTATGAAAAGTGAAAAGCCAGTAAACTTTGGAGAGGATGCTGACTATGAAGCTAGATTATTCTTTGTTTTAGCATCAGTAGATAATAATATCCACCTTCAAAACCTTTCAAATATGGTAGAACTTATTTCTGACGAAGAAATAGTAGAAAAACTTCTAAAAGCAAAATCAGTTGAAGATTTAAAAGAACTTATTTAATTTTACATAAATTTTAATAAACAAATAGATAAAATATAAAGGAAAAAAGGGAGGATAAATCATATGGATATAATAATTTCAATTTGGGAATTTTTCCAAAACAACATTCTGACTAAGCCTGCATTCTTTATCGGTTTTATAGTTCTTATAGGTTATATGTTACTTCAAAGACCATTTTACGAGTCTTTAGCAGGATTTATAAAAGCAACAGTTGGATATCTTATCTTAAACGTTGCAGCAGGTGGTCTTGTTAGTAACTTCCGTCCTATCTTAGCAGGACTTAAAGACAGGTTTAACTTGCAAGCTGCAGTTATAGACCCGTATTTCGGTCAGACGGCAGCTCAAGAAGCAATAGGAAAAGCCGGAAAATCTTTCTCTATGATGATGGTAGTTTTACTTATAGCATTCTTATTTAACCTAATACTTGTACTACTTAGAAAATTCACTAAAGTTCGTACAGTATTTATTACAGGTCACGTAATGGTACAACAATCAGCTACAGCGCTATGGCTTGTATTCTTCTGTTTCCCAGATTTAAATAACTTAGGTGTAGTAGTTATGCTAGGATTCTTACTTGGAACATATTGGGCTGTATTTTCAAATCTGACTGTAGAACCTTGCCAAGACTTAACTGAAGGTGGAGGTTTTGCTATAGGGCACCAACAAATGCTTGGAGTTTGGATTACAGATAAAATAGCAGGAAAAGTTGGTAACAACAAAAAGAGTATAGAAGATTTAGAACTTCCAGGATTTTTATCAATATTTAGTGACAACGTTGTTGCAACTGGTATACTAATGACTGTTTTCTTTGGAATAATAATGGGTATACTAGGACCAGACCTTATGCATAGTATTGATAAAGGTTTTGATCAAAACACAAACTTTATATTTTATATATTAGAAAAATCACTTAACTTTGCAGTTTACTTAAGTATCTTACAACTTGGAGTTAGAATGTTCGTAGCTGAACTTACAGAATCATTCCAAGGTATCTCAAATAAATTATTACCAGGTTCAGTTCCAGCTGTAGATTGCGCTGCAACTTATGGATTCGGTCATCCAAACGCTGTTACTATAGGATTCTTATTTGGAGCTATAGGTCAATTTATAGCAATAATAGGTCTAGTAGTATTTAAGAGCCCAGTACTTATAATTGCAGGTTTCGTACCACTATTTTTCGATAATGCAACATTTGCAGTTTTTGCAAACAAAAAAGGTGGCTTAAAAGCAGCTATGATTATTCCTTTCTTATCAGGAGTTATTCAAGTTTTAGGAGGAGCTTTTGCAGCTTACTACTTCGGACTAGCTGAGTTTGGAGGATGGCACGGAAACTTTGACTGGGATACTTTATGGCCAGTAATCGGATTCCTTATGGATAAACTAGCTTATGTTGGTGTTGGAATTGCAGTTATAGGAATGCTTATAATACCTCAAATCCAATACTACAAAAATAAAAAAGGATACTTTAAAATAGTAGAAGATTACGAAGGATATCTAGAAGATAAAGAAAATGAAGAAAAGAGTGCAAGTTAGAAACGCATTTAAAAATTTTAAAGACTATGTAAACATTTACTAAAAGGGATAGAATTTATAAAACTTAGGAGGAGATTATTATGTTAAAAGTTATAGCAGCATGCGGAAATGGAATGGGATCTAGCCAAATTATAAAAATGAAAATAGAAAAGGTATTTAAAAAATTAAATATACCAGTACAAATCCACCACACTAGTATAGGGGCAGCAAAAACAGAAGCTTCTTCTTACGATGTTGTATTTTGTTCAGAAGCATTAAAAGGAAATTTTGATAAAGCAAAAAATTCAGGAACTACTGTTATAGGACTTAAAAACCTTTT
Source organism: Clostridium sp. LY3-2 (assembly GCF_024705715.1). Classification (NCBI taxonomy): domain Bacteria; kingdom Bacillati; phylum Bacillota; class Clostridia; order Eubacteriales; family Clostridiaceae; genus Clostridium; species Clostridium sp. LY3-2. Next base: position 130,993 of record NZ_JAMDLQ010000015.1, on the reverse strand, counting down.
ATCAGAAAAAGAAATAGAAGAAAAGATAACTGAAAATATAGTTAATAAATAAATTTTAAGAGGAGTTACCCTAAAGTATTTAGAGTAACATCCTCTTTAACTTTAAAGATGAAAAAGAGGAGGAAGTTTAGATGAAGATAGAAAAGAAGTTTTTAAATGATTTACATAGATGCTACGCAACTAGTAGCACTGTTATAGATGGAGATAGAAAGATACTTATAGCTACAGAAGGAGAAGGACCTTGCTATATGTATGAAGGCGAAGATTTTAAAAGATCTACTGTTTGGGAGGGGCCAGGAGGAACTATGTCTATAATCCCTATTCCAGGTAAAAACGGAGATTTTCTTGCAGTTCAAAGATTCTTTCCAACATTCCAATCAGAAGATGCAGAGATAGTTTGGGGAAGATATGTAGACGGAAAATGGGAGATAAAAACTTTATTTAAATTACCTTACCTTCACCGTTTTGATATTTTAGAAGCTAACGGAAAATTATACTTTTTAGGTGCAGTTCTTTGTAATAGTAAAGAATCTAAAGAGGACTGGAGTGACCCTGGAAAAATATACGTAGGGGAAATAAAAGAAGATTTAAACGAAAAAATAGAACTTAAAGTTATAAAAGAAGGTTTAACTAAAAATCACGGCTACTGCAGAGCAAACTTAGAGGGGGTTACAGTAGGACTTGTAACTTCAGAAGAAGGGGTATTTAAAGTTACTCCTCCTCAAAATGATAATGAAGATTGGACTGTTGAAAAAATTATGGACAGACCTACAAGCGACGTGGCAGTAGTTGATATAGACGAAGATGGAGAAGACGAATTAGTTACTATAGAGTCTTTCCACGGAAAACATTTTAGAATAAATAAAAAAGTAGGGGATGATTATAAAATAGTCTACGAATACCCTAAAGAGATGGATTTTGGTCACGTAGTTTGGGGCGGAAAACTTAGAGGTGTTCCGACTATAATCGGGGGCTACAGAAGATGCGATAAAGATTTATTTTATGTAAGATGCATAGATAAAGAAAACTTAAAATTCGAAACTAACGTTATAGAATCAGGAGTAGGTCCAAGTAACGTTGCAGTTATAAACGAAGAAGATAGGGATATTATAATTTCTGCAAATAGAGAACTAGGACAAGCTGCTCTATATATAGTTACAGACTAAAGGAGGTTTAAAGATATGTTAGAAGATTTAAAAAAAGAAGTTTATGAAGCTAATATGCTTCTACCAAAGCATAATTTAGTAACCTTTACTTGGGGGAATGTTTCAGCTATAGATAGAGAAAAGAATCTAATAGTAATTAAGCCATCAGGTGTAGAATATAGCACTATGAAAGCAGAAGATATGGTTGTTGTTGATTTAGAGGGAAATGTAGTTGAAGGTAAATATAAACCTTCATCAGATACAGATACTCACATCAAATTATATAAAGAATTTAAAAATATAGGTGGAGTCGTACACACTCACTCAAGGTGGGCAACTATCTTTGCACAAGCTGGAAGAGGGATAAAACCTTACGGAACAACTCAAGCTGATTATTTTGCAGACGAGATACCTTGTACTAGAGATATGACAAGAGAAGAGATAGAAGGAAAGTACGAATACAACACAGGGGCAGTTATAGTTGAGACTTTTAAAGATATAAACCCAGACTTTATACCTGCTGTATTAGTTAAAAATCATGGTCCTTTTACTTGGGGAAAAGATGCAAAAGAAGCTGTTCATAATGCTGTAGTTCTTGAAGAAGTAGCTATGATGGCTTATAATACAGAGCTTTTAGCAAACCAAGAAATAAATAGTATGTCAGATGATCTACTTAATAAGCATTTCCAAAGAAAGCATGGACCAAACGCATATTACGGTCAAACAGGGGCTTAATAACTTTAACTATAGGAGATGGATATTATGAAAGATTACGTTATAGGATTATATGAAAAAGCTATGCCAAACACTTTAACTTGGAGAGAAAAATTAGAGTGTGCAAGATTTTTTAAATATGATTTTTTAGAGATGAGCATAGATGAAACAGACGAGAAATTAAAAAGATTAGATATGACTAAAGAAGAAAGAAAAGCTTTAGTAGACCTTATGTTTGAAGTTGGAGTTCCAATTAGAACTATGTGTTTAAGCGGACACAGAAAGTTTCCTTTAGGAAGCGAGGATAAAACTACTAGAGAAAGATCTCTTAAAATAATGGAAAAAGCTATAGACCTTGCTTGCGATTTAGGGATAAGGATCATCCAACTTGCAGGGTATGACGTATACTACGAAAACGGAAACGAAAAAACAAGAGAACTTTTCTTAGAAAACTTAAAAAAGTCTGTAGATTTAGCTTCAAAAAAGGGAATAATTTTAGCTTTTGAAACTATGGAAACTAATTTTATGAATACAGTAGGAAAAGCTATGGAGTATGTTAAAAAGATAGATTCACCTTATCTTGGAGTGTATCCAGACTGCGGAAATATAACTAATGCCTCTAAAAGTTTAGGGGAGGATGTTATTTTCGATCTAAAAAAAGGTCACGGAAAGATTTTTGCACTACACTTAAAAGAAACAGTTAGAGGGAAGTTTAGAGAAATTCCTTTTGGAACAGGTCATGTAGACTTTAACGAGATAATAAAAACTTCTTACGAGATGGGTGTTAGAAGATTTGTTACAGAGTTTTGGTATACAGGAGAAGGAGATTACAAAGAAGGAATTAAATTCTCAAAAGATTTTATAGATAGAAAGTTTGAAGAAGCATTAAAAGATAAATAAATATTACTAAAGGTAAAAATAATTGCAAAAGCATAATTAGATTTATAGATAAAACGGGTTTAAACTTAAACAAGGGGAGTTTAAACCTGTTTTTTTATCTAAAATGGGATTTTTTATAATAATTAATTATTGGAAATAAAGCTAAAATAGGTATATAATGATTAAAGATATCCATATTTTAGAGAGAATTCTTTAAAATTTTGGGCTTTAAACTATTCATTCTAACAAGGCAGAGAGAGATTAAATCTAATTTGGAAGAGACGTTTATATAATACAATTATAATTTTGATTAATTGGCTATTTTTAATAGTCTTTATTGTGGTAAACTGATTTTCTTTAAATTTTAGAAAGTCAGTTTTTTTGATTTAATTGGATTTTATAAAATACTAAAGAAAGAATATTTTAAAGTAATTCAAGCAAAAATTTAATAACTCATAGGATTAGAGGAGGAAATAAAATGTTTATTAATCACGAGTACATAAACAAGATATTAGAAGAAACTAAAAATCCAACTAGAGAGGAATCTTTAGAGGTTATAGAAAAAGCAAGAAAAAGAGAAAAGCTTGATTACAAAGACATAGCAATCCTTTTAGCTACAAAAGAAAAGGATGTAGAAAAAGAAATATTTAAAATAGCTGGAGAGATAAAAGAAGAGATATACGGTAAGAGAATAGTTATATTTGCTCCACTATATGTAAGTGATTATTGTGTAAATAAATGTGTTTATTGTGGATATAAGTGCAGTAATAAATTTAAAAGAAAAAAATTAACTCAAGAAGAAGTAGCAGAAGAGGTTAAATACCTTGAAGCTATGGGACATAAAAGATTAGTTTTAGAATTAGGTGAAGACCCAGTAAACGCTCCTATAGAGTATGTTTTAGAGTGTATAGATACAATGTATAAAACTCAAAACGGTAATGGGGAAATAAGAAGAACAAACGTAAATATAGCAGCAACATCAGTTGAAAACTATAGAAAATTATATGAAAAAGGAATAGGAACTTACGTATTATTCCAAGAAACATATAACAAACCTATGTATGAAAAAGTTCATCCAAACTCATTAAAAAGTAACTACGAGTACCACTTAACAGCTTTTGATAGAGCTATGGAAGCTGGAATTGAAGACGTTGGAGCTGGAGTTTTATTTGGACTTTCAGACCCAAGATTCGAAGTTTTAGGCTTAATGATGCATAACGCACATTTAGAAGAAAAATACGGAGTAGGATTCCATACTATATCAGTTCCAAGAATAAGAGAAGCGGCTGGAGTGGATTTAGAAGAATTACCATTCTTAGTAGATGATGAAACATTTAAAAGAGTAGTTGCAGTTATAAGAATAGCAGTACCTTTTACAGGTCTTATGATAACAGAAAGAGAAACACCAGAACTTAGAAAAGAAATAATGACATACGGTATTTCACAAATTTCTATAGGATCTACTACAGTTATAGGAGGCTACAAAAAGAGAGCTTTAAACGAAGAAAGTGACGAGCAATTTAAGCTATACGACGTTGAAGAAAACAGCTTAGTTGCTATAGAAAACTTAATAGATAGCGGTTATATCCCAAGTTTCTGTACAGCTTGCTACAGAAAAGGAAGAGTTGGAGATAGATTTATGAGCCTTGCAAAATCAGGAGAGATTCAAAAGGTTTGCGAGCCAAACGCAATCACAACTTTAGTTGAATACGCTATAGATTACGGTGATGATAGATTCAAAGAAAAAGCTATAAACTTTGCAAGAAAAATAGCTAGCGAAATTAAAAACGAACAAACAAGAAAAATAACAGAAAATAATATAGATAACTTACTTAAAGGTAAAAGAGATTTATATCTTTAATCTAAAAATAAATTAATTTTAAAAGAAACTCTAATTTTAGGGTTTCTTTTTATTATCACAAATATTTACAAATGATATAATAAAATCATAGGGGGAGTTAAATTATGATTTTAATTTATAGTGTACTTATTTTTATAGCTTTAAACTACTTAATAGCATTTATAAAACTTCAAAGGGGGAAGTTTCCAGTAGATATATTTTTATTTTATGTAGCTGAAGATTTAGATGATAAAATTTTAAAAAAAGCTAAAATACTATGTCTTTTAGGGTTTATACTTTGTATAGTAATTATGGTTAGTGCAAGTATCAGCGTTGTATTAGTAAATTGTTTGCTAGTTTTTCACGCAGTTATAATGCATAAACTTTCTAAGATATTTAAAAGAATTAAAGACTTTAATAAAATCTAAAAATTAATAAAAGCACTAGTAGACTTCTTAGAGTATTTATTTTTAATAAAAGATAAATTCCTAGAAGAGAAATTCGAGGATTACAAAAAATCAAAAGGTGGTGTATATAAGATGACAGTAGAAGAAGTAAGAAGACTATATTACGAAGGAAAAGGAATTGAAAAAGGAATTGAAAAAGGGAAGATTGAAGGCTTTAAAGAAGCAATAAGTAAAATAATTGATGTTTTAGACGATAAAACTATATCAGAAAAGTTTGAAATATCTATAGATGAAGTTAAAAAGATAAGAGAAGAAAGAAGTAAAACATATACTAAAGTTTGGTATTATTAATGTATAATAAATAAATTATTTATGAGAAGTGATGAGAAGTTATGAAAAGTGTAGTATTTGAAGATATAAAGAAAATAGCTGATAAGATTCAGGTTAAAAATAAAAAAGAAGTAATAGCGATTTCAGTAGAAAATAAGAAACCAAGTCTTTTTGAAAGTAAATTTGGGGGAACACCTTATGTTCCAAAAGGTAAAAAAATACCTGAAAATAAAAATGGTGATCAATTAAGACTTTTAGCACAATTAAATTTAGAGGACAGCTTTAATAATAATTTATTGCCTAAAAAGGGTATGCTTCAAATATTTTTAAGAGCAGATGATTTATATGGAGCTGATTTTAATGACCCAACAATGCAAGATGATTTTAGAGTTATTTATTATGAGGACATTGATTTTACTGTAAATGAAGAAAATATAAAAAAAGAAATTAGAAGTTTAGAGGATGAAGAAGAAATGTTTCCGATTGAAGGGGCATATAAAATAAACTTTAAAGAGCCAGTAGAAGAAGGTATTTCAATAGATGATTATGATTTTGAAAAGCTGTTTTTAGAAGAGTATAACAAGGTTTTTACTGAAAATAAGATTGATAATATATATGATTTAGATGAAGAAATATATAATAAGTTTGCAGAGGAATATGCAAATGATGGACATAAAATTGGAGGGTATCCATACTTTGATACTATACTTCTTCAAATTGATTCCGAGTTTGGGACAGGCGTAGAAATTATCTGGGGAGATAGCGGTATATGTAATTTTTTTATAAATAGCGAAGATTTAAAGAATTGTGATTTTAGCAGGGTGTTATACAACTGGGATTGCTGCTAGGATTAAGATTAAATACACTAATATTAAAAGAAAAGCAATTGATAATTAATTGTAAATAATGTTTAATATTTACTTTTGTTTGTGTATAATTAAATAAGAAAATAATGAAGGTTTGTATTATACTAAGAGGCAATTCATTATTTAGGGAGGAATGTTTATGGAATTCGGAGGGTGGTCCTCATGGCAAGTTTTCACATTGATCTTTTGTATTGCAACAACACTTGCTATTGCAACTAGTAATAGACATAAAAACAAAAAAGATGAATAATTTTAAATATTTATTTTTCAACACTATTCTTAAACATAGCGTATTATTTTATAAAAGCAGAGCCCCAATAGAAAGTATCCTTCTATTGGGGCTTTTATTATAAAGTATTATTTTTTTAATCCTTTAGTTAAGACAAGGCAGATTTTTTTAATCTCCTCTTCATCATTAAATTCTTTTAAGTCTTTTAAAAGAATCTTAGATACAGAGTACCCTGCGATATTAGTTAAAATAAACCTTATAATATCTCCATTACTTAAATCTACTAAAATATCTTCTTCCCTATATTTATTTAAGATAGCGTTAAAGGGAGGGTAAATATTAGCTTTAGCTGCATCTAAAAATTTATTAAAAATCACGCTGTTATAAGATACTTCTTTTACTAATATCTCAAACATTTGAAGATTATTATTTATAAAATTTATTCTATCTTTAACTACAGAGTAGATAAAAGAATCAAAACTTAAGTTATTATTTTTAAGTTTATCTTTTGCGAAATCTAATGCAAATTCAGGAACTAAATTATTTATCATAAATGGCATAATATTATTTAATAATAAATTTTCCTTAGAGCCAAAATGCTTAAAGATTGTGCCTTCTGCAACTTTTGCAAGAGAAGCTATTTCACGAGTAGATGTATTTAAATACCCGTTTTTAGCGAAGAGTTCTACGCTTACTTTTAGTATGTTTTTCTTTTTTTCAGTCATTTCTGTATCTGAATTTATTTTATCTATAAATACATTAGAAATTGAATCAATCAATTTAATTCCTCCTAGTTTAGTTAAACTTTACGATATCTTTTTAAGCCTACTATATTTAAAATTGTAAATACTATTGCAAATAATAATAGGATAATTAAATCTTTTCCTATTATATTTAAAGAGCTTCCTTTAATAACGACATTAGTTAAAGCATCTCCAGCATAGTAGATAGGCATAATCTTTGCAAAGGCTTGAAGTCCGCTATGCATAGTATCTACTGGTATTATACCAGAAAAGAATATTTGAGGAATTATTATTATAGGGATAAATTGCATCATTTGAAACTCAGAATTTGCAAAGGTTGATAAAAGAGTTCCAAGTGAAAGTGCAACAAAAGCGGTTATTATATTAGTTAAGAAAACTAAGCCTAAATTTCCTATAATATTTATTTTTAAAACATAAACAGTAAATAAAACTATAATTATAGTTTGTAAAATTGCAAATAACCCGTAACCTATCAAATACCCAAACACAATTTCAGATCTTCTAATAGGGGTAGATAATAGCTTATCTAAAGTTCCAGAAGTTCTCTCCTTTACAAGTGATATTCCAGAGATTAAAAATACAAAAAAGAAAACAAAGAAACCGATAAGTACAGGGATCATAGTATCAAAAATAGTTGTGTTTTCATTTCCATAAATATAACTTGAATCTATAGTAATATCAGAAGGTTTAGTTAAGTTTGGTTTTTCAGGATTAACATTTCCTAAAAGAGCTAGGGCTTTAGCTTGTTTTTTGATTATTTCACCTTGCTTTTTTGAAATACTAACTATATCTTCTACCTTGATTTTAGAAACTGCACCTTTAATTTTTGCAGAAATCTCTGTTGAAGTTAGAGGGTCAGAATTTTCAAAGGTTACTTTTAAAGTATCATCATTCATATAAACAAAAGCATCAAGGTCATCAGTTTTGATTTTATCTTTAATATCATTATGATTCTTATATTCTTTTATATCTATATCATTATCTTTTAAAGTATCTACTAAATTCTTATCTATATTTTGCACACCTAAAGTAGGATTTTTAGTAGAAGTTGAATTAAAAAGAAAGTTCATAAGAGCAAGTAAAATTAATGGAGCAAACAACATAAGAGCAAGAGTTCTTTTATCGTTTATTATTTGCTTTATAATCCTACTTACCATACTTTTTATTCTCATTATTTTTTCCTCCCTGCAATTAAGAAAACTTCTTCTATAGAATCTACGTTGAATTTTTTCATAAGTTCTTCTGGAGTACCACTAGCTGTGATATTACCATCTTTAAGTAAAAGAAGCCTATCGCACTTTATAGCTTCAGTCATATCGTGAGTAGTTACTATAATAGACTTACCTTTAGATTTAAGATTATTTATTTCTTTCCAAATATTTAAACGAAGTTCAGGGTAAATCCCTACAGTAGGCTCGTCTAATATTATAATCTCAGGGTCTTGGATTAAAGCGATAATTAAAGATAAACGTCTTTTCATTCCGCCTGAAAACTTATTAACCTTTCTATTTAAAAAAGGTTTTAGGTCTACTAAATCTACTAAAAAGTCTATTTTTTCTTTTAACTCTTTTTTAGGGATCTTAAAAATTTCACCAAAGAAATAAAGGTTATCTTTTGCTGTAAGTTCAGTATATAAAGCATCGGATTGAGCCATATAACCAACTTTATTTAAAACCTCTCTGTTTGGAATTTTTGAATCTAATAAAGTTATATCTCCAGAATCAACTTTTTCCATCCCCATAATACATTTTATAAGAGTAGTTTTACCAGCTCCAGAAGGACCTAAAATCCCAACTATCTCAGAGTCAGAAACATTAACATTAATAGAATCTAGAACTTTTGAATTTTTAAAGCTCTTTGTAACATTTGATACTGATAATAAATTCATAAAAACATCTCCCTTCATAATAAGGTGAGTAATCACTCACTTACATCTGAGATTATAATACTTTATTTTTATAAAAGCAAATAATAATATGAGAACTTTTAATAAAGCCTTTATATAAAGTATTTTAAAGAAATTTAAAATGTGTACTAGTATCACAAATTATTTTTTATGAAAAAACTTATTTAAATATATAGCAAAAAGAGACTAGAAGCGTATTTCTAATCTCTTTAATGTAAATATATGTAATTTTAGATTAACCAAGTTATTATCCTTACTATTAAATCTAAAACGTTTAAAACTGCTCCAATTAAAAGCAATAAATAAAATTTTCTATCAACTAAAATCTTATCATTCATTTTAATCTCCTTTAGTTACTCACAAATTATTTTCTAAAATATTCATCATATATAGCGTAAGCTAAAGTAATTAAGAACAAAAATATTAAAAACCCAATTGCATATAAAAGTGTCGGCATAAGTTACTCCGATGGATATTCTTTTATAAGTTCATTTAAAGAATAATCGTAGATTATAGGACACCCGAATATTTCACAATATCTAACTTCGCCCCTATAAAGTTTGACATTCTTATATTCCTTTTCTCTTTCAAATAAATAATACATTTTTTGAAGGTCTAACCCGGTATTAATTAAAGCTAAATCGTCACTGTAATCTCTTTTGCTAAGAAGTATATACTCATCAAAGATTCCAGTTATTTCGGGTTTGTAGTTTGAAAATTCTTCTGAAGTCATCGCTTCTTTTTTTTCATCATGCACAAATTCTAACTCGAATTTGTCAGAGGGTGTTGCCTTTATATGTTCTATTTTCTTTCTGTATTCTTCGTTGTTTCTCATTGTGATTCTCCTACCTTTTTAAATGGATGAATTAGTATTCATTCATTATTAATTTAGTAGATAGCCCCTTAGTTTAATTAACTTTACATTCCCAGGTAAGTATAACATAGAATTTTAGTAGTTTTATAAGGTTTTAATATATGTATAATTTATTATTTGAATAAGAAATTATTATATAGAAAAATCAAATTTATAAAAAGTTTATAAACAAAAATATATACGTTTTAAAGAATATTACTAAGGTGCTGTATAAAATATTATTAAATTAATAATTATGATATTTAAAAATGGAATAATAATAATAAAAATCAACTATATTATAAAATTTAATAAGAAATAAAAAACAGTAAAAAAATATCCAATAAGGATACATAAAAGTTAAAATATTTAAAATATTTATGGTCATGTGTTAAAATATAGTATAAGAAAGTGTAAAAAGCATTATAAAGAATGAAGAGAGAGGAATTATTAAATTTGGAGAGTAATATTTTAAACTATTTAGATAAAAATTATAGTGAATTAAAACAATATATAGAATATATAGATACAAATGTTTTTAATGAACCTTATAGTGTGATAGTAAAGGGGAGAATCTTTTCAGAGAAACTTGCTATAGAGATTGGTAAATTTGAAGGAATAAACGGCATCGAAGAAAAAAGTCAAGCTGATAGGTTGAGGATATTAAAATATGAAGCTGATTTAGATAGAGATATAGAAGATATTTTTCATGTGGTTCGTAAAACTGGAAATCTAGCGGCTCACGATAATGTAGAAGGAGAACTTTCAGAAGCGTTAAGAGTACATAGATGTGTGTACAAGCTTATAGGATGGTTTATCGAGGTATATTTAGACCCAGAGTTTAATTTACCTCCTTATAAAGAGCCAAAACAGAATAATGATGGAGTAGAGAATGGTATGTTGAAAAATTTGTTTAATAAATTCAATAAAGCTCTTGATAATATGAGCTTAAAATCAAAAGAAGACAACATAATACCAGAAGATAAAATAGAAGTTATAGAAGCAAAAGAAATAACGGAAGTAAAAACAGAAGATGTTAAAGTGTCAGAAAGCTTAATTAAAGAAGTTACTTTAAATGAATCAACTAGAGAGTGTTTGATTGATGAATTATCTAGGTTAAAGGAATCTTCTAAAGAGGCGGTAGAAGGATTAAATAAATTTAGTGATTTCAAAAAATATATGCATATAGAAAGAGACGTTCAAAGGAATTTAGAAGATTTAATTATGAAATCTGAAAAGAGTGAATCTGCACAATTAATATTAGTTTGTGGTAGTGTAGGGGATGGTAAATCTCACATTATTTCTTACTTTAAAGATAAATATCCTAATATTATAGGGAAATTTAAATTACATAATGATGCAACTGAAAGTTTAGAACCAAATGAAACATCTATGGATACACTTAATAAGGTTTTAGATCAGTTTAGTGATGAAAAAATTGATACAAGTACAGAAAAATTTATACTTGCGATTAATTTAGGAACTTTAAATAACTTTATAGATTCTAAGTATGGAGAAAGATTTACAAAGTTAAAAAAGTTTGTTGAAGATAACAAAATCCTTGAGTCTACAATAACTTCAAGTGAATTTAATGAGGAAAGTAGTATTCAGTTTGTAAATTTCTGTGATTACCATCTTTATACCTTAAAAGACGGTAAAGTAAAATCAGAATACATTAAGGAATTACTTGGAAGATTAACAAATAAATCAGAACTAAATAGTTTCTACAAATCTTATAAAGACAATTGTAGTAAATGTATAAATAAAGATAAGTGTCCAATTAAAGCAAACTATGAATTATTAGCATTAGAAGATGTTCAAGATAGTATTATTGAATTACTAGTTCAAATAATAATAAAGAATAAAACAATAATATCTACAAGAGCATTATTAAATTTCTTGCATGATATTTTAATTTCTAGAGCTTATATAGATATTAATTCACCAACTTTTAAGCAAAAGATCAATAGATTAAGAGCAGAGGATTATATTAAAGCTCTAATGCCTAATATATTATTTAGTCATAAGGAATTGTCATCTATATTTGAATCTATAAATAAATTAGACCCATTAAATATAAGAAATGAACAAGTTGATGATTTTATAATCAAGTTTAATAATACAGTTGATATACTACAATTTTTTGTGGAAAATATAGATTTTCCTAAAGGATATTTAGGAAAAATAGAAGGTTCAGATTTTGAGGGAAGCCAGGGAATAAATAAATTAAAAATGGAGTTGTTAAAGCTGTTTATTAGAAGTTATAAGCTTTGTGGTAAAGGTGAAATTTTTTCTCTAAATGATGAAGTATATGATGAGTTTATTAGAAATTTATACTTTTGGAACAAAGGAGAAAAGAGCAAACTAAAAGATTTATATAGCTTTATAAAAGAAGGCGTCATTAAATGGAATGGTGAAGCAGATAAAAATAATATAAATATTTTTATAGGTAAAAATCAGATTAAATATAAAGTAAGCGAAGAAATAGAATTTAAACCTGATGTAAGTAATTTACCTAATGATAAAGATGTTGAACTAATAAAATTTTTAAATACAATGGAAATAAGATTTAAAAGTGATAGATTAGAACATTCAGAAGGGGTAGACATAGACTATTCTCTATATGATTTATTAAAAAAAATAACTAATGGATATAGACCTAATAAAAAAGATAGGAATCAATTTATTAAGTTTATTGAATTTATAAATAAATTAGAGTTAGCAGGTTCTCAAGATCAAAGTATAACATTTACTGAAAAAAATAGAGATGAAAATAAAAAGTACAGATTAGAATATGACAATGAATTCGAAATGTATAGATTTGTGGAGATATAAGTATGAGTGAAGTTAAGGATTTTAAAATAAATATAGAAGAGTTTGAAACTAGTTTTAAATTTAATAATGGAATAACTCATAGGCAAGGTGGAAGATATAAATTACTTCCATACGCAGCAAATGAAAAAACGTTAGTATCTGATTTTTCAGGAGTTGTGGGAGGGTTTTCAAGACTTGTTTCTAATAAAGAAATAAAAGGTGATTTTAATCCTGAAGAGTTTGTTCAAGAGGTGGCAGAACAAGTTGGTGAGTATGATGGTGATTTAAGTAAAGAAGCTTTTAAAGATATAGTTAGAAGTATGTTTTTAGATGATAACAAATTAGTTGATTTTGATATAAAAACATTAAACTATATTTCTTCAACAAATGCTGATGAAAAAGTTGCTAAATTTCTTTACTCTGTACTTTTAGATAAAAAGGTAAAAGAAGAAGCGATAAGCCATTATGATCGAAATGTTTCAAATGTTTTATATAAACTTGTGTTAAAAGCACTTCCTACTTTAAAAAATAAAGAGTATTCGCTGGATGATTATAAATGCTATATACCTTTTATAAAAGATTTATTTATAAAAGACTTTAAATTTTTAATAGAACACGAAGAACTTTATAAAGACTCTTTAAAAAGGCTATTAGAGTATTATTATATTTTTTATGTTTCTCAGCTAACAATAAAATTAGATAAATTTGAAAAAGCAGATCTAAATGAAGTTGAGAAAATATATTATACACTATCATGGGAAAGCACTTCAAAAAATAGAACAGCCTACAGATTAGGCTGGGAGTTACTAAGAAACAAAGTAGATTCATTATTCTCTCATGCAATTACACTAGAAATATTAAATACAAACGGAGATGAAGGTGAATTAGGTTATAAGGAACTTGCAGAAGCCTATAGCACTATGGATAAAGAGGAAATAGAAGATAATATAAGAGAAGTGGTTGATAGGTATCAGAATCAAGTGAAAGATATAGTTTGGGATGATTTTGTAGAAGGTGCTAAAACTAGTGAAGTAAATGGATTTAATCAAGTATATAGATTATATGATTCTTTAGAATATCAATTTAATAGAGGTAGTAGAAAAAGAGCATATGATGCGTATAAAAATTGGTTTGTATGGTTTGTACAAAAGAATTTTGGGAAAAGAAGAGGTGCATTAGGATACAATTTAAATATGACAGAAGATGACATAATCTTAATGACTAAAATTTGTATAAACAACAACAAAAAGTTAAAGTTAAATACCCTATTTGAAGAATTTGAGAAACGTGGATTATTCTTTGATAGGGATTCGAGTAAGAAAATAATTCAGCTTTATGAAAAATTAAACTTATTAGAAAAGAAATCAGATAGTGGAGATGCACAGTATGTTAGATCAGTTTTATAGTTATTTATCAGAAATAATAATCAATTTTTTTAAGGATAATCCCTTAAATTCAGGAGCAAAATATCAAATACAATTTGAGACAGAAGAGCAGGTTAGAACTTTATATGATGTACTTTCACAAAATACTTTAAGTCAAGACTTTGAATATAAAGATGAGAATGGGGAAGTTAAATATAAATCTTATGAATTAAGACTTAATGGAAAAGAGTTAATAGTTGCAGCTACTATTGATAATGTACAACCAGACTTTTTAACTAGGCTTAGAAATATGGTCGGACAAGAAGCAGGATATGAGAATAAAGGGATACTTTTCATTCACAACACAACTTTAGATAGTATTGTAGGTGGAACAGAATCTTTTTCAAAAGAGGGAATGCCTTTTCATGTAGAATTTATTCAAAATAACATCAAAGAAAATATTAATAAAAATAATTTTTCAGATGTAGATAAAGTTATAGTTGAAAAAGACTTAGAAAGAAAAAATAATTACTTATTCCAAGATAATAATTCGATTTTTGAATATAAAGAAATTTTAGACATAATAAATAAAGGATATATAGATAAAAGCGAATACAGAAATTTTGGGTTATTTTATGACAATAAATTAGATGGACTAAGCAAAAAGGAATTAGAAACTAGAATAAATGAAAATGCATTATATTATGGAAGGGTTGATGAGATTCATAACTATGGTAATCCAGAAACTCAACTTGAAAAATACTTTGATGACACAGGTATAGATAAGTTAAAACAATCAAACTGGAAAGAAGTAGAGTATAGGCATGTAATTAAATCAGTAGAAGAAAAAAGACAAATAAAACCCTTAGAATATGTTAATTCTTCTGTGGAATGGGATAAGCCAGAAGGAACATCTAAAGCTAAATCAAGAACTAGAAATATTATAGTTTTTAACGAAGATAATGCTGAGGAAATCGAATTAGAATTTAATTTTGATGATAAGGTTAAAAAAGAGTATATAAAAGAAAAAAGCATAGTTGGAGATTTAGAGGCTACAACTTCAGGAAAAAAATTAAAAGTTAAGCTAAAAATAGATGCGTTAAAATCTAACTTTTATAAAATAGTTTATAATCCAGATAAGTTAAAATTTGAATTTAAGATAGTGGTTTTAAACTTTAATGCTAGATATTTAGAAAACATAAAATCTAAATATTCTTTAGTAGTTAAGAAAAATGGAAGCTATATTTCTATAAATACAAATGAATCAACTATCGTATTTAATGAATTCGAAGAAAGCAAAGTGGAATATAAGTTAACTTCTAATAACGAACAAGTAGATATTCCTTCAAATGAACTAGTTAAAGTTAAAATAACGGATGATTTTAATTATGAAAATGATGATGAACTAATAAGATTCAATGCAAAAATAGGTACAGAAATAGTTCCTTTTGGAGTGATTGGGACAAGTCAAGCGCCAGAATATGCTACTGGTCTAAAAGTATGGAGATTAAAAAGAGAAAAAAAAGCAGATTTTAAATTTATAGGTGAAAATAAACTAAGTTTTGGAACTCGTGAATATTTAACTAGAGATGAATTTAGAAAAAATCTTTCACTTGAAAAAGAAATAGTAGAAAAACTAGATCTTTATTTTATTGAAACTACAGATGGATTGGAAGCTTATCAGATAGAAACATATCCTGAAGTAAGAGAAGCTTATTTAGAGATATTAGAGTACTATAAAGCAGTTAAAAGATTACCTAGTTTAACTTATTTAAATGATGAGCTAAAAGTAAAATATCAAAAGTTTATTAAAGTTTATTTAGAAGCTTTAAATTCAATTAAAGAAGGAGACTATTTAAATAAAGAACAAAAGAGTTTATTTAAAATAGGAGTGATTAAAAGATATGTTGAAGATAGAGAATTAATATTTACTCCATTACACCCATTAAATATAGCTTACCAATTAAAAATAAATAGTGAATTAAAGGAAGAAGAACTTTCAGATGAAGTAATTAAGAAATTTACATCAACTTATCTTTTACCTTACATTATAGGGGAAGAAAACGAGCTATTTATACCTATGGAACAATTACACTCACCGGAGTGGAAATATTACGTTGATGAAAATCTACCAAGATATAAGGGTTCAAGAGAGTTTGTATCAAAGCTTGTGACTGAGAAAATTGAAGAGTTTGTAGGGCATTTTAAATATATGTTTAGTATGTCTGAAAATGCTGCAATCAGAATAAATTTAATAAATACTGGTGATAGTAAAGAAATATTACAAGGCATATTTAAGTATTACACAAAAAGTCTTAAAGCTAGAAATAAAATATTACCTATAGATTTATTTATATATTCAGATCAAAATATAACAAATGCTTTTGAAGAATTATCTTTCAATGAGAATATAGAAAGCCTTAAAAGTATATATGGATTAGATTTAAAGGTAGATACTATGTCAGAAGAAGATATATTAAATTTATATAGAGAAAAGGTACATTTTTATACGAAAAAAGTAGAAGAGGGAATTGAATACGCTCATATAACTTTCTTAGAAATGAATAATGATGTTAGGACTATAACTTCAAAAATGAGCGATATCCCTTCAGGTATTATTTTAAATGGAGAAATTTCGGGGGTGCCATCTGTATTTTTAGGAGATTCATACAGAACAGGATTCGGAACAAAGTATGCTAATTCAAATACAGATTTAATGCAAGTCGCTATAAAATTAAATGCACTAAATACAGCATCAACAGGTGAACCATTTAATAGTAATCAATGTAAGGCTATTTCAGTTCCAAATAAAAGCAAAAATTCTCTAGAAGAGATATATAATGCTAGCCATTGGGTAACTTTTATTGATCCTAAAGTAGATCTTAATTTCTTTAAGAATGATCCAGATTCGAAGGATTTATTAATTATACATTATAGCGATCAATACACTACAGCAGGTGGATATGATGCAATAACAGTTACGAGAAAATCAATACCATACCAAAGAGTTATAGAAGAGTTCTTATCTAAAAGAGGTATTGATAATGCCGAAAGATTTTCTCCAATGGTAATTAATATGTTTAATGCGATTAATGGGGATTGGCTTTTAAGATTATTATCAAGTAAGTCACATTTTCCTAAAGAAAAAATAAGTATACTTTCAGCTGTTAAGTTAGCTCTAGCTAAGTTCAAAAATGAAAGTATTATTTGGGTTCCAATATCACTTGAAGAAATTCTTAGAGTTTCAGGTGGTGCAGGATTAAAGCAATCAGAGGGATTCTTTTCTGCTAAAAATTTAGGTTTTGAAAATAACGGTGCTACAAGCGATGACTTGTTACTAGTAGGGATAGAAGAGAAAGAAGATGCTGTACAAATTCACTACTATCCAATAGAAGTTAAAATAGGAATAAATGATGATAGTTATATAGAAAAAGGAATAAAACAAGCTAAAAAAACTAAGAAGATTCTTAAAGAAACGTTACTTCCAAGCGAAAATGAAGAAGTTTCAAATGCAAAAAAAGTTTATAGAAATTTCTTAATGCAATTAGTTGTTGCAAGTGCTGAGAAATTAAACTTATATGGAGTATGTCAAAATCAAAATTGGACAAGAGTTATAGACTCTGATTTAAGAAGAAAACTTTTAAATGAGGAGTATGAAATTGTAGATTCAATAGAAGAAGTTTTAGGTAAGGCAGCGGTAGTATCATTTAAAAATGGATGTTCTAAAAATATCTCTGAAATAAAAGAAGAAGTTATGATTTTAGAAATGTCTGAAAGGGATGGTATTGAATTTATAACTAAAACAGTTAGTGAAATAGAGGAAATAGTTTCACAAACTGATTTTTCAAGTATTAATTATGATGATATAGAAGATTATACTGTTGATTTTGATAATAATACAGAGTTTAGAGAAGTTGAAATAGAAGAAATTGATGATCTAAGTTTTGAAGACAGTGATCTAGAAAATAAAAATAGAGATCTAAATTTAGATATTAAGGCTCTAGAAAGTAAAGGTAGTGCTCTAAAATTAAAAGAAGAGACTCTAATTATTCAAAATGAGGCTCTTGAAACTGAATTTAATGAATCAGAGGTTGAAGAAAATATTAGTGTAAATATAGAAACTATAGAAGAAAAGAGAAATATGGAAATTATATTTGGTACTAATGAGAAAAATAATAAGAAAATTATTTTGTATCCAAACGATACTAATAAAATTCTTCATACAAATACAGGGATTATAGGGACTATGGGAACTGGTAAGACTCAGTTTACTAAGTCTGTTATAACTCAATTGCATAGGGAATCAAAGAATAATATAGATGAAAAAGAAGTTGGAATTCTTATTTTTGATTACAAAGGGGATTACAATAAATCAAAAGAAGATTTCATAGAAGCAACAGGTGCTAATGTATTTGAATTATACCATTTACCATTCAATCCTTTATCAGTTGTAAAGGGTCCAAACTCAAAACCAATGTTACCACTTCATACAGCTAATAGTTTAAAAGAAACTATAGCAAAAGCATTTAGACTTGGAAATAAGCAAGAAAACTTATTAAGAGAGTTAATAATGGAAGCTTACGAAAAAAGAGGAATTGTAAAACACAAGGCAGATACTTGGGATAACCCAGCCCCTACCTTAAAAGATGTTTATGATATTTATGAGTCTAGAGAAGATCTAAAAAAAGATGATAGCTTATATGCAGCTTTAAGTAATCTTATAGATTTTGAGATATTTGAACCAAATCCATTTGAAACTAAAAGTTTATTCGATTTAATAAATGGAGTAACTGTAATAGATTTATCAGGGTATGATGAGGGGATACAAAACCTTGTTGTAGCTATAACTTTAGATTTATTTTACGCTCAGATGCAGGCAAATGGTCATAGTAAAATAGAAGGTCATTTAAGACAGATTAATAAGATAATATTAGTTGATGAGGCGGATAATTTCTTAAGTAAAGATTTTACAGCTTTAAAGAAAATATTAAAAGAAGGTAGAGAGTTCGGAGTTGGTACAATACTTTCAACTCAATTACTAACACACTTTTCAACAGATAAGAATGACTACGCAAACTATATTTTAAACTGGGTTGTACACAGAGTTGATGATTTAAATAATAAAGATGTGAAAAAGTTATTTAATGCTCAGAATAAGCAAGAAGAGGACAAACTAGTTTCTATAATTAAGGGACTTGAGAAACATCACAGCTTAGTTAAGATAGGAAATAATGATAGACCAGAATTTATGAAGGACTTAGCATTCTGGGAGTTATAGATTAGAAATTAAAGTGAAATAGTCTAGCAAAGTATTAAGTTGTGATAGAAAAGTAAATATTGATCGTATATTATAAGTAGAGATTAATATACGATCAATAATAACTAAAAATAAAAACTCTAATTATAAAGGGGGAAAATATGAGTTTATTATTTAATGATATAGAAAGTAAAGAGGATTTTCTGGGATACGAATCCTATATACAAGCATTTAAGTACATAATAAATAAAGGTGATGAGTATTTTGATACTCCATTAGTAATAGGAATACATGGTAAATGGGGGAGTGGTAAATCTACATTTATGAATTTATTGGTTAGGGAGATTGATCCCTATTTTTTTGGTGATAAAAAAAAGGAAGAAAAAAAAGATGTTGAGAAACAAAATCAAAAAAATAAGTATAAGATTATAAAAATTAACTCATGGCAATTTGATGGGAAAATGGATTTTATTAACATACTATTTTTAGAATTTTTTAAATCAATTAGGGATGATAGCTTATTTAGCGATAGAAAGGAATTAAGAATAAAATTTAGGGATTTTTTTAAAAGTCTTGGAGGTGATGTAACTTTAAAATTAAAAGGGGGATTTTCTGAAGTTGGAGCTTCGATAAAAAAAGATTGTAATAGAGAAGGTCTGTTTGAAAGAGACAAGATATTTTTACAAAAAGATTTGATAGAGGAAATAATAGAAGATCAATATTTTAAAGATAATAAATTTATAATTTTTATAGATGATTTAGATAGATGTAAGCATGAGAATATACTGAATATATTGGAAGAAATAAAGCTAACTTTAAATTCACTTAGATGTATTTTTATTTTAGGAAGCGATTTAGACTATCTAAAAAGTGCAGTTGCTGTAAAGTATAGAGATATTATTGAGTATAAATCAAAAATTAAAGGAAATGATGATGAAATAGAGGATGAGATAATTAATTTTTGCAATGAATATTTAGAAAAGATTGTACAAATACCATTTAATATACCAAATATAGATATAAATGATATGCAAAAATTTCTAGAAAATTTAATAATAGATAGTAAGAATAACAAGAATATAAGATATCATGATTTTTATAATAAAATAGAAGAATTAATAGAAACAGATAGAATGAGGTTTGGTCAAGAACTAGAAATAATATCTGAATTTTTCATGAAATTAAGAATAAGTGCAAGAAAAGTTAAAAGAATTATAAATCAAGTTTTAATGCATAATATTTTTATTCACTTTAATAGAGTGAAAAACAATGAATTAGAGAATAAATTTAATACGGATTTAACTATATTAACCCTACTAGTGGTATTGAAAAATATTGATAGTAAATACTATAATGATAGATTTTGGAGTTCTGATATAGCAAAAAGTACAATAGAAGTATGGAACAGTGAAATACAAGAAAGTTTTATAGACGAAACTGAAACACCCAAAGATATATTAAATTTTTTGAAAGGATTAGTACAGAAAAGAAGTTTAAAAACAATTGAAATAGAAGATAATGAATTAAAAAATTATTTAGATATTACCAACACCATAAACTTTAGAGATGTTGAGCCAAGTTATTTTAAAATAAAAAGCAACACTAGAACTAATAAAAAAGTTGGAGATTTTTGTGAACAAAATAGACATAACAAACAGCTAATGGCACTTGTAAGGTATTTTTTTGAGAATATTTATAAATCAGACAAGCATGATATTGGGATATCAAGTAATTTAATGATATATACAAAGGAAGAGAGAAGTTATGGAGAAAGATTTTTATATGCTTTTATTGGTGGTATGCAACAAGAAAATAGTTATTTAAAATTGAGGTATAGAAATTTCAAATCAGTTTGTTGTGTGGATGGCGAAGAAGAAAGTATTGTAATAAATAAAAAAAATAATAGCAAAATAATTGAAATTGTGAATAGGGGAATTACATATGAACATAGAGGAAACTAGAGAAAGTTTATTAAAATTATTAGGAGAAAAAGGGGCTGAATTTAGTATACCTTTGAATCAAAGAAAATATTCATGGGAGATGGAACAATTAGATGATTATTATGAAGATTTAAAGAGAATAGTTGACAACCAAAAAGAGCATTATATGGGTGTAATAACTATGATAGAGACAAAAGAGGGAAAGAAAACTAATTACAAGGTAGTAGATGGTCAACAGAGAATAATAACTTCAATAATATTTTTATGTGCGTTAAGAGATTTAAGCATTTATTATTATAAAAAATTCAGTAATGAAAAATTTATACAGTTTTCTATCGAGCTTCAAATGGAATATTTATCATTAAGAAGTAATGATGTGTGGTTAATAAAAATAGCACCATGTAAATATGATAGAGATTTATTGTTAGATATTGTAGATGTATTAAGTAATAAAGAAAATTATTCAGCAACCTTAAAAGATGAGTACATTGATGATGTAAATTACGTGAGAAATAAGTTAAATGTAGAAAAAGAAGAGTGTATGTATTTTAATCAAAATATTGTAATTGCTTATAATAAATTTTATGGTGAAATAAAAAAACAGCTTGAAGCAGTTGAAGGGTATGATGAAGCAGTTATTAAAAATCTGAAAGATTGGCGAGATGCTATGGGAGAAGTTAAAATCTTTGAACTTACGAGCAAAAATGAGAGCAATTTATTTGATTATTTTGAATCATTAAATACAAAAGGCCTAAAACTTTCTCAAATAGATTTAGTTAGAAATAAATTAATAAAAGTTCTTGTAACAAAAGGTAAAGAAAAAGAATTTATAGAAAATATTTCAGATATTTGGGATAATATAATAGATAATACAGATGAATATGATCCAGTAAGGTTTCTAAAATATTTTTATATGTGCGAAAAGAAAGAAGTAATTAAGCATAGTGATATACCGGAACTATATGAAAAATTATTTGAAGAACAGATAATTGAAATAAAAGCATTAATAGATAAGATGGAAGTGTATTCAAGGATATATTATTATTTATATAATGAAGGACTATATGAAGGTTATGACAATGAACATTATTATTTAAAATATTTAGGGCAAGAGGCATGTTACTCATTTTTAATGCATGTTATATATATATATGAAAATAAGGATGAGGAGTTTTGTAAGAGTATATTTGAATTAACTGAAAAAGTTATTTTTAGTAGAATGTTAAGAAGACAAAGTGTAAAAGGAATAGATGAGTTGTTTAAAAATTTCATTAAGAAATCGGAAGAATATAGTAAAGAGAAATTAATAGTTTATATAAATAAAGAAGTAGATAAAATTGAAAATATTGAACAAGTAGTTAAAGAGAGAAAATGGAAAAATGAAAAATTATTACGTTATATTTTAATGAAATATAATAAAATTAGTTTTGATAAGGATAATTTTATTAAAGGTAATATAAAAGTAAAAAAAATGAGTAAAGAAGAGAAATTTAAATATAATATAGGAAATTTTGTCCTTAAGGGGAATGAGGAGAAGATAAGTATAGAATCTAGAGAAGAAGAGTATATAGAATTTATAAAAGAGGTCTTAAAAAGTAATAAGATAGAAATTGAATATATTAATTAACGTATATTAATTGTTGAAACTATAGTGAAATATTATATTTTACTATAGTTTTTTATTTTTATTAATCAAATTTAAAGAAACGTTAAATTTGATCAAATTAATATTTGGATAAAAAGGGAATAGATTGTATAATTAATATGTAGAAATTTATGACAGGGGGATGAATTATGTCAGAAAAAGAAATTATAGAAAGTGAAGTTTTTATAGGTGCTAGATCACTGGATGAAAACCAAGTAAAGTTAATACTACCTACGTATGATAATGTGCAAACTCAAATAGAAGAGATAAGAAAGTCTGCAAAGCTAAATGAAAAAAATGAGTATAGACAATATAACAACACTATAAGCATTTTTGGTAAAAGAGGAACGGGGAAAACTTCTATATTATTTACGATAATAGAAAAGCTTAATGAAGAAAATCATAAAAATATAATATTACCTAAAATAGAACCAGATTCATATAGTAATACTACAAAAATATTAGGTGCGATACTTAGACTTTTAAAATCAGAATTAGATAAAATAAATGATGAAATATCTAGTATAGGTGATTGCAAAGAACTTGAAGGTTTTTTTAAACATTGTAAGTTTAATTTAAATAATAGTCTTACAATTGCTTATAATGAATTATTAGAATATTATTGCTATATGAATGAGGAATATAGAGAAATATTAATAAAAGATTATAGTAATATTAGAAGTTATAGTGAAAAATATTCATATATTTTAGCACCAGATCATGAATTTAATTTGAAGTTTAATAAGTTCATTCGAAGATTAGTAAAGGCGAAGAAAGATATAAATAAAAGAAAATGTAAATATGAAGAACCATTAGTTTTTATAATTATAGATGATATTGATTTAAAAACTACAAAATGTAAAGAATTGGTAGACGTGGTTCTATCGTGCATATGCAATAAAAATATTGTTTGTTTTTTATCAGGAGATGAAGATATATTAAATGAAGCTATTACATTGTCATTATTAGATAATGAAAATATGGCTAATAAAAATACATATTTTTTTGTAAAAGAAATTTTTGATATGACTTTATTAGATAGAAAAAAAGAATTAACTAAAGATTATTTAAAAAAAGCATTACCACCAGCATTTAGACATAATGTAGTTAATTGGAATTTAACTAATATACCTAAATTTTCATTTGCAAAAAAATTAGAAGAAGATTTTTTGGGAGAAAAATTGCATGAAAATTTTTGCGAAGGAGATATAAGTATTTTTAAAAATGTATTATTTAAATATGATAATAAATTAAGTGAATATACATTTATACCATATTATATTTTTGATAAAACTCCTAGAGGATTAATAAATATCTTTTATTATTTAAACAAATATAATGGTATAAAAGAAAAGAATTTTGCAATAAAAAAGGCATTTATTGATACAATTATATCATCGTCTAATGAACTATCACAAGATAAAAATGAAATTTATGATAATTATATAGTGTGGTCAGATTCAGAAGATAAAACTATAATTAGCTTCTTAGCATTATATAATAACTATTTAAAACTATGCAATAAGGATAATCAGTCAAAAGATAAGGTAAGGAAAAAGACAAAAAAGAAATATCTAAGGACGTATATCTTATTAGTAGTTGCAAGTGAGGTACTGACTGAGGCAGAGGTTATAAAAGATGAAGAGGGAAATGATAAAATAGCTTTTTTTGATGTTTATGGAGAGAATATAAGTAATAATACTATAGAGTTTTCAAATAACGATAATAATAATGAGATAAAAGAAAAAGAATACACATATGAGATATTAAAATATGCTGATTTTAAATTTTCATTAATGCTATTTGAAAACTCTAAAAGCATTATAGATGAGGATGATTTATTTGTTATAATTAGCAAATTGATAAGTTGTTTTAGCCCAAACAATTATTTGAAAGAATGGATTTCAGATAGAAGTAAATATAGAATTATTAATGGATTCTTAAATAAAAAAGTAATAGAAATAGATGGACATAAAAGAATAAAGAAATTACTATTTGATTATGAATATAATTTTATAAATACTTTCAAAGAATATGGTGAAAGTATTTTTAAAAATCATTTAAAAAATATAGCATTTTATAACTATATAATAAACAATAAATTAGATAAATATGAATATGAACATGTTTCAAATGACATATTGTTTGCAAGAATAGATCAATTTAATATTTTGAGAACTAAAGATAAATTTAAAAATAAAATACATATAATAAAGGAGAAATTAACTGAAAATATATTTGATTACTTTGATGAAAGATTAAAAGATATAAATAAAGTGAAATTATATGATAGAAATAACCAGTCAATAGTAAGTTATGTAGATTCAGCAAAAGAAAAAAGTGAAGGAACTTTATATTACGGAGTGGGTAAGAAAGTAGAATTATTGTTAAATTCAGAGCATATGGAGATTGAAGAATATATAGGTATATATGAAGAGGTAAGTAGATTATCAAATAATTCAAGAGCATGGTATGGTGTATATGAATCAATAGAGTTATTAAATATTTTAAATAAAAATGTAGTTCTTGATTTAGACTATGATGTTGAAAGTAATAAGTATAATAAATATCAAGTTGTAGCTCTTGTTAATAAAATAGCACAAATCTCATCAAAAGAAGAAAAATATTTAGAGGTAGAAAACTGTAGAAATATAGTAATGTCAAAAATGAAGGAAACGTATTATGAAATAATACGAGAACAGGAATATTTTTATAAACAGGCAAATTATGAATTGGAAGAATTTGAAGAGGAAGAATTTGAAAATGAATATTTTTAGATTTAGACTTAGATTTTTAAGGATGTAATCAGATGAATCGTAAAATAAAAGAAATCTTAGATATAAGTTTAATATGTATAAATAGTGATTTGTTTATTGAAGAATATAACTTGTTAAGTAAAAAAATATTTGATAAAAATGAAAAGGGCAAGTATATTAAAAGCATTATATATAGATTAATGAAAACAAATTATTATAAAAATATAGATGAAGTAAAATTACTATTAAAAAAATATTATCCTTTTTTATTTGATGAAAGTTATACTAAAAAAGAAGCAATGGAGTGTATTTATAATATACTGATTAACTATGGAAAATGTTTAATATCGCATAGGGATGGTGAAATAGTCTACAAATATTGGAAAAATAATATAGATGATGAATTTATTGGACCATACGAAGGCTTTAAAAAAATAGATGTATTTAGGATAATGAATTCTTTGGTAACAATAGATGTTTTTACAATTATTTATTTGATAGAAAATGGTGTGGAGAATAGTGAGCAATTAGATAATTATTACTCTAGAATATATTTAGCAGATGATCAATTGGATAAAATTTTAAAAAGCGGAATAGCAGAAAATCATATTCATGCAAATGCAGCATTTAAGTTTGATTTTTTATGGGAAACATTAGTTAATAAGAATATTAGTAAAAATCAACTAGATTTTTTTGAGAAGAATAAATATATAGATTCAAATAATAGTGTAGATAATAAAATGGAAAAATATATTTTGTGGACAATTTTTTATAGAATTCTTATATTAGTGTATTTAAAGTATTCTAACAGAGATATAAATATATGTGATTTTTATAATGAAGAAATGGGTGTATCTAATAGAAGTTTAGTTGATAAAATAATTTCAACATTACATTGTGATTTTAATGACTTATCAAGAGAATGCATTAAAGACTCTATAGATGAGATAAGAAAAATATATATCATTTTAGAGGAAGAAAAAGAAGAAAATTTAGTTTTTAAATTACTTAATAATAAGAAGTATATAAGAACACATGGTGAGAATATATTCTTATTTGAATTATTGAAAATATATAATGAGAGAGAAAAAAAAGATCTTGTATTATTTAAAAGCTTTTTAATGTATTTAAGAATAAAAAATATTTTTTATAAAAAAATAGTACAAAACCTAACTATAAAGGGATTGGATAACTTTTCTTTTTATTTTGGAAGATCAAAAAAAATCAATCAAAGCTTTTTGGAAAATAATATTTATTATGAAACTCTATTTAGGACAAATTTTCAAGATAGAAATTTGAAAAAATTTGAGCTGAGATTAGGTATATTAGATAGCACAGATAAATTCGAAAAAACACTCAAAAATATATTAAAGCAATATAAAAATGTAATTGATGATTTATACTTAAAATATAATAAAAAAGAATTCCCAAAGTTAGGGATAGTATATCACTTTATAAAAAAAGAAGATTGTAGCGATGAGAAATGTTGGTTAAATGAGAAAGATGAGTTTGTAAGGTTCAAAAAAATACAAGATGACTATAAACAACAGTTAGAAGCACTTCTTCAAGTTAGGAAAGATATACCGGAGTTATCTTATTTCATTTTAGGAATTGATGCAGCTAGCCTTGAAAATAATACACCTGTGCAAATATTTGCTCCAATTTACAATGCAGCTAGGGATAGTAGTATAGATGTTTTGACTAATTATCAAAATGGAGATTATATAAAAAATAAAAGCTTGAAATTTACATTCCATGCAGGAGAAGATTTTAGACATATGCTTTCAGGAATGAGAAGAATAGAAGAACTATTAGAGCATTGTAAATTTAAAGTAGGGGATAGAATAGGGCATGGCACTGTTTTAGGAATAGATCCAGACAAATGGATTAAAGAAAATCCTATTGTAATTTTGCCAAGAGAAGAGCATTTAGATAATTTATTATGGATATGGGGAATGTATACAAAACATATTAATAATAATAGTCATTTAATAATGTATGTAGAACAAGAAATATACAATCTAGCAAAGCAAATATTTAATAATATGAATGGAATGAATATAAATATCCTTTACGAAGCATATTTAAAAAGATTTGAAAAGTTTGAGAAAAATGAGGATATGCGTACTAAGTTTTGTGAATGTGATGAATTTGAGAATAGTAGTTTTGTGGATGAAAAAGTGTTGTGTAGAAAGAGTAGTGATATTGCTCAAATTTGGAATGCTGAGAAAATAGTTCATTCGTATAATTGTATTTGTTATTTGAAAAAATTTAAAGAACCTATTTATGTTCAAAATAATGATAAATATAAAAGTATTATAAAAGATTTAAGAGATATTATTATTAATGAATTAGCAATGAAAGGTATTGTTGTTGAGATAAATCCGACTTCAAATTCATTTATATGTGAGATAGATGGATTGCTGGATAATCAAATTTATGCTATTAACTCTATAAATAATATGAAAAATGTAATGGTTAATATAAATACTGACGATCCACTTGTTTTAAATAATAATATAAGCAATGAATATTGTTATATGTATTATGGAATGCTTGAAAGAGGCGTAGGTAGAGAAGAAGCCTTAAAATGGATAGATAAAATAAGAGAGATGGGCATGAGTACTTCATTTATTAGCGATGATATATCTAATGAAGAATATTATAAATATTTAGAAAGAATTATTGAAAGATTAAAATAATAAAAGATGTAGCGATTTTCGCTACATCTTTTTACTTTAGAATTAACTCTTGTAAATTAGAAATAGAGTTATCTTTATTTAAACTAATTCTAATAAAATTATTAGTACAATCAGCTTTACCAATTTCAGTTATTACATAAGAAGGTTCGCCTATTCCACAGGCAGAGCCAGATGAAATAGCAACGCTATCTGCTAAATCTTTTATTAGCATTTCATTTAGTATATTTGGAATAAGCATTCCTATAACACCAGGTATTTTGTTTTTAGGGTCACCTAAAAATTCAATGCCTGGATATTTTTCTTTTAAAACCTTTTTAGTTTCTTCTTCAAGTTCTAATATTTTAGAAATATAATTATCCATATCTCTTTTAGCTATTTCACAAGCCTTTCCAAAGCCAACTATATTGTGTACGGCATGAGTTCCAGCTCTATATCCTGATTCTTGTTGACCTCCGTGTATAAGAGAAGTCATCTTATAATCATTTAGATTAGATTGTCTTATGAAAGTAGCACCTACACCTTTTGGACCATAAATCTTATGGGCTGAGAAAGATAAAAAGTCTACTGGAACTTTCTTAACATCAATATTTATTTTACCTAAGACTTGAGTTGCATCAGAGTGAAGTAAAATATTATTTTCCTTTGCAATATTAGAAAGTAATTCGATATCATTTAAAGAACCAATTTCATTATTACCCCAAATAAATGAAGCTAAAATTGTGTTTACAGTTATTGAATCTTTAAAGTTTTCTTCTGAAACTTGCCCATATTCATTTACCGGTAGGAAAGTTACATCAAAACCTCTATCTATTTTTTTAGAAGTCTTTTTCTTTTTTAAAAACTTACTAGCAATAGTTTTATCAGGATTATTCCAGAAAACATCACCGTTTAAAAATTTACAAGTTTGTAAAACAGATTTATGTTCCACAGTTGAAGTTATAATGTGGTTACCTTTATCTTCATAGAATTTAAGGTAATCTGAAACTCCTTTAATAACCGTATTATTGCTTTCAGAAGCGCCACTTGTGAAAATTATTTCTCTTGGGTCTGCATTAATTAATGCGGCTACTTGGGCTCTAGCTTTCTCTACTGCTTTTTCTGCATTAACAGCTAAAGTGTAATGTCTACTAGAAGGGTTACCGTATTCTTCTTTTAAATACGGTAACATAGCTTCTAGAACTTCAGGGTCAACTGGAGTAGTAGCACTATTATCTAGATATATCATATACTAGCATCTCCTTCATCAAGTACCTTAGTTATAAACTTTTCTAAGTTACCACCTGAGTATTTGTATTTATTGTATAGAAGCTCAGCACCTCTATCCATATGCAATTTCATAAAAGTAGGGTAGTATTCATCATCTGAGATGTGTCTCCCTAAATCCATTTCTATAAGTGCTTTAAATATAGCATCAAATTCACCGGTTACAGTGGCTCTTTGAAGCTCTAAACCATTAACATCATTACTTTTAAACTCAGTAATAGGTTCTTCATGATTTAAAGACATTGAAACTGCTATTTTACTTAAAGCAAAAGGTTTAAGGTTTGAACTTCCACCTAATTCTTCGAATATTTCTTTTGTTCTCTTTGACGTTTTTAATCTAAATCCCATAATTACACCTCAAAATATCCATCTTTAACTTCAGTTTTTCTTAAGTTAGAATTATAAAGAAGTAAATATTCGTTACTTACGTAAGGTTTTACAACTTTATAAAGATCTTTATCAATCTCTTTGTTAGTTGAAAGGATAATAACTTGCTTACTTATATTAGGTAAGTAAGTAGTAGTTAAAGCATTTCTGTGAGTCTCATCTATACGAGCATATGGAGTATCTATTATAAACGGAATTTCAACTCCAGAGCTTTTAATTATTGCCCATATTAAGCAAAGTATATAGATTTGCTTTTCTCCTTTTGAGAAATCATTTATATTAACCTTAGTGCTAACAGATATAAATTGAGCAAGTGGAATAGATGATAGTTTTTCTTTTAATTCATTATTATTAGATACACTATAATTATTAAATAGATCATCTATAAACTTCGAACCATATTTTTTAATAGTACCCTCAAAGCCTAAGTGGGTTAATATATTTAAAATTTCATTTGTATCATATTCTTTATTAATATAAAGAGTAGAGTTAAATGAATCATCTATAACAATACTATTTACATAATTATCTTTTCTAATAATTTTACTGAAAATATTTATAAATTCTGATTCAATAGTATCTATCTTATCTCTTGTAATATTTTTAAGTAAATTATCTAAGTATTCTATGATACTTGAAGACATTTCTAAAACATTATTATTTTGAACAAGAGAGGTATATTCATTTTTAGCTCTAGTTAAATGGTAATCTTTTTGTGATAATTGATTAGTTTTTTCTTCTAAAGTTGCTTTAGAGGCAGCAATTATATTTTCTGTTTCTGTAATCTCAGTATTAACAATAGTAGAAGATTCTAAGTAATTATCTAATAACTCATCAGATACTGAAGAATTTAAAAGATCACGTAATTTTTTTAGTTTTCCTTTAATTACTTTTAGCCTATTAAACTTATCTTTTATAGATGATTTAAATTCTTTATCTTTAGTTAAAATACTATTTATCAAATGATTTATACTATTTTTATCTTCAATAGATAATTCAAGAATATTTTCTACTGAGTCAATTTTATCAAATTTAAACATTTCATCTAATAGAGTCAATGCTATTTCCTCATAATCCATTTTAGAAGGTGAGCTTAAATGTTTAGTTAAAGTGTTTTTAACTACATCACCAGATAATTTTTGACTAATGCTATTAAATGAAAGTAGAGCATCTTCTTCTTGAATTTGGTCTTTAGTTTTCTTTAGTAATTTAGATATTAATAAAAATGGTAATAAATCGTTACAGAAATTTTTAATGTATTGATTAATGTCTGAACGTTCTAATTCTAGTTTATTTATTTCAGAATTAAGTTTAGCTTTTTCATCTTCAAAAATACCACCGCTATTTCTAAAGTCATTTTCAATTTTTTCACGTTTTATATATAAATCATCTAAAACTGTTTCGTTATTTTTTATAGTTTCATTTAAAGCTTCAATATCATTTTTAATTTCAGAAACTTCTGATAAGATAGCTTCGTATCTATCTCTAATTTCTTCAATCTTTTGATTTGATTTTGATTTGCTTCTTTGATATGAAAGTAATTGTTTCTTTAAGACATCAAAAGTATCATAATTAAATAATTCTAATACAGCTTCTTTTAAGTTAGAACTTGATGACTTTCCAACAAAGAAATCACTTAATTCCTCTCCATCAAAAAAGAAGAAATCAAAAAGTGAAGGTGGTAAAACTGATTTAAGATATTTATCAAAATAAAGTTTATCATCATCTGAAAGTTCTGTGTCTTCTAAAAAAACATCAAATTTTTCAAGAAGTTTATGTTTTTGATATTTCCAACTACGCTTTAAGTAATAATTTTTTATTCTAGTACCTTCTTTAAATGAAATACTTAATCCTATGAAAGATTCAATATCCTCATTTTTAAATGCATTATCATTAATATTATTTTTAATTTTTGTTTGATAATTATAGTTGTGACCTAAATAACCGTAGGTAGTAGGCCCGTATATACATAATTTTATAGCTTCGAAAAGAGTTGATTTACCAGCACCATTTTCGCCACCGATTAAAACTATATTTTTTTCACCGTTTGGTGTAAATGAGAAGGTAGTTTCATCTTCATATGATCTAAAATTTTTAAGTGTTATATTATTAATTATCATGGTCTATCTCCTCAATTAAACTTTTGTGTAAGCGCTTTTGATTTAATAGCTTGGTTATCGATTTATCAAGTATAGTTTTATTTGTAAAATGTTTATACTTGTTAGTTTCTATAAGCAATCTCTTTATTAAATCTTCTGGAATATCTGTATCTACGCAAAGATTAGATATTTGAGTTAGGGTATCATTATCAAAAATAGGTTTTTTATAGTCATCCCAAGGAAGTCTAGTACCTGTTTTCTTATAATAAATATCAACAAGAGTTCTTCTAGTTAAATCTTCTTCGTCATCCCAGATTTTATCTATAGCTTCTAATTCTTCAATAGAAATTAAATTAAAGTCATAAGCTTC
The DNA here is from genome assembly GCF_024705715.1 of Clostridium sp. LY3-2. NCBI lineage: Bacteria > Bacillati > Bacillota > Clostridia > Eubacteriales > Clostridiaceae > Clostridium > Clostridium sp. LY3-2. The sequence goes on along the minus strand of NZ_JAMDLQ010000015.1, from coordinate 98,463 downwards.
ATGGATTTTTGCTTGAGTTTCAAGTAATTTTTCTAAAATAAGTTGTCTTCCCTTGAAGTTGAAAGGTCCATAACCTACAACATTTATAAAGTCACCAGTAGAATCAGTTTTTATTTTAGTTTCATCTAATTTTATGTCTTCACCTAACTCTATAGTTGGAATTAGTTCAAGGAATACCTTATCTTTATTAGTTGAAGTTTTAGCAAGTAGTTCTTCAGATTTTTTAGATCTAACTAAGTCAATATAACCTTCGTTATTTTCTTCATCAAAGAACAAATGATTCTTATCTATTATGTAATTTTCTAATAAAGGTAATTTATCTATATAAATTTTTTTGTAATAATGATTTCCATCTCTTCTGTATTGTTGTCTATACTCATGTTTATCACGAATACTTAATAGCCATTCCCTAAAATCAAGTAAAGGTTGTAACTCTGTTTCTCCACCTTTAATAAATCCAGTTAATGATTTATCTTCCTTTACAACAGTACAGATCCAACATCCAAACCTAGAATTACCACAAGATGGAGTTTCTGAATCATTAGTAACAGTAAAAGGACATTCTCCACCGTCACCGCCCATATAAAGGTCGAATAAATCTTTATTGTTAGTTCCCCAAGGTGTTATTCCTTTATTTGATTGAAGAAGTATATCCCAAACATCATTTGTAGTTAAATCTACTATTGGATTATAAACATAAGTATTTTGAAGAGTAACGTGTGGTGTTAAAAGATAACCATCTATTTCTCTATTTTTAATTCTTATTCCTCTAGCAATACTTTCAGATTTTCTAACTCCTAAAAGAACTACAACTTCACCATTTTCTTTAACTCTATCTTCAATAAATTTATTAGAAGGTTTTATTTTTAATCTTTCAGTACACCATCTAAATCTTATAGATGTAGGAGTAGGTAATCCTCTTCCGATAACATTAGCCCAAAAAGTATTATTATAATCAGGGTGAATCATATCAGTATATAAAGGAAGTCCAAGTTTTTCAGCACCTTCATGTATAAGTTTTGAATTATCAACTAAAAAATTCAATACTACAGGATTTTCTATTAATGTGTCAGAAGAAATAACATAGATTGCCTTATGTCTATCTTTTGGAGATAAAGATTGAAGCATTTTAAATGCAAGTAAAACAACTGTAGTACTATCTTTACCGCCACTATATCCAATTACCCAAGGTCTAGAGTCATTTTTATAGACACGGGTCATTTCTTCTATTATTGGTTTTTCTATATCGAGCAAATTATTATTAGGCATTTATTTTTCCCTCTTCTTTCTATATGCGGTTTCTATTTTTAAATCTTCATCATTTAGTGAAATGCCTAATTTTTGTTTAATTAAGTTATGAGTTAATTTAACGTAGGTTGCACTTTTAACTATTCTTCCAGTTGAACCTATAACTCTATGTTGCCAATCGTTAAGATTAGCTCTATTCCAGTCTATTTCACTTATGTTAGATAAGATTTTTTTCCAATCTGATTTAGAATTTTTATAAAGATAATTGCAAACTAAACCAAGAGCTTCTAATACAACTCCATTTGAACTAATATACTCATTTCTAAAAGAGTGAGCACTCATTTCGTGTTTGAACACAAAGCTCCATTCTTTCATGTTTTTACACAAAACATCCCAAAAATCAAAGACTAATTTTTTAGCATCTTCATCTGGCAAGTTAAGTTTATTAAGTAGCTTTTTATTAGTTTCGTTTATACTACTTAAAGTGAAAAGTTTATTAGAAAACTTAGATAAAGATGGATTTTCTCTATCAGTAAAATAATTTATTTCTTTATTTTCATCTAAAAGAGCCTTTGAAATTAAAGCAATTGGATCTCTAGAATCATAGAGTATTCCTATTGATTTAGAAACATTTACAGCATGCTTATTAAGGTCTGCAAAAATTTGTTGGCTTCTTTTAAGGTCTTCATCTATAAATAATACAACCGAGATTGTCTCATCACCAAGCTCGGGACTAGCTTTTAAAGCTTCTTCAATAGCAGCTCTTCTATGTTGTCCGTCATTTATAAGTAATCGACTATCCATTGAAACTTTTAAATTTCCTATGTTTTCATCAAAAGATTTATCTAATGGCAAAAATTCAAACTCACCATCAATTGAAGCAGTAAGGGATGAAAACACATAATCGCTACTATTATTAACGATATAATTTGCAATATCAGGAATTCTATTTTTATTTAAAATTCTCTGCGCTCTGTATTCAGGAGGAAGTTCACTATCATTAAAAATAAATAACTTTGAAAGTATCGATAAAGGACACATTATAACAAAGAAATTTCTGTTAGCTTGATTCCCTCTTAAAGCAGGGAACGAGTAGAAAAAATTATTTTTCATATTAAATAACCTCCTTACGTACGTAATAATCAAATTAAATTATAACAAAGATATAAAATGTTTTAAACAAAAAATCAACAAAATATTAAAATAAGACTAGAGGAGAATTAAAAGGTAAATTTGTAGGGTAATAAAAATTTATAATAGATAAGTTAAGGAAAAGACTAGATATAATGAGGGTTAGGGGAAGTTCATATAATAATTTAAATGGATTTAATATAGAACATATAAAAAGGTAGGAACTTCTATTAGCGGGAAATAACAAGATATTAAAATAAGACTATAATAGAATTAAAGGATAGATTTGAATGGGATTAATAACTAAGTTAAGAAAAACTATAGAAATATAGAATTGGATCCAAGAAAGAACATATAGAAAGTTGAGAAGTTATATCACGGGAAATAACAAAATATTAAAATAAGGTAAGGTGTATAATTAGAAAAGAAAGAAGAAAGAGGCGGATTTAAGGAAGGAATAGTTCTTAAAGAAGTTAAATAATATGTCAAAAATAATAAAAGTTCAGCTAAAAATTTAGTTGAACTTTTTTATATGAAAAACTTTAAAAATAAGGCTAAAAAAGATGAACAAAATATGCTAAATTATTGAACTTTATGTTAAATGTTGCTATTATTTAGGTGATTAAACTTTAATTATATAGGGGGAATTAATAATGAAAAATGGTAAACCACTTTACAAGAGAGTTTGGTTCTGGGTAGTTGTTGTTATTCTTTTAGGGGGAGTAGGTAGCGCTATGTCTGAAGATCCAAAACCAGACACTTCAAAGAAACAAGAAGTAGCTACAGGGGACAAGCCTGCAAGTGATACTAAAAAAGAAGATACTTCAAAGCCTAAAGAAGAGAAAAAAGAAAAAGAGGAAGATAAAAAAGTTCCTACTGAATATAAATCAGCTTTAGCAAAAGCAAAAGTATATAGTAATTCTATGAATATGTCTAAAGACGGAGTTTATGATCAATTAACTTCAGAGTACGGAGAAAAATTCTCTAAAGAAGCAGCAAAATACGCTGTAGATAATGTAGAAGCTAATTGGAAAGAAAACGCACTTAAAAAGGCAGAAACTTATAGCGATACTATGAATATGTCTAAAGATGGAATTTACGATCAATTAATTTCAAAGCACGGAGAAAAGTTCACAAAAGACCAAGCAAAGTACGCTGTAGATAACGTAGAAGCTGACTGGAAAGAAAATGCTCTTAAAAAAGCAAAGACTTATCAAGACAGTATGAATATGTCTCCAAACGCAATTTATGATCAATTAATATCGCAGCATGGTGAAAAGTTCACAAAAGACCAAGCAAAATATGCTGTAGATAAATTAAAGTAAGATGTTTAGAGAAGCAAAATATTAAAAAATATATTTTAGAAGAAGATTAGGATAATACTTTTAGTAGTATTATCCTAATCTTTTAGTTTAATTAATAAAAAATAGGACTTAATAATGATAAATTTGGAATTACCATTAAATTTTTGTTAGTAATTTTGATAAATTATAAAAAATATGATTAAATTTGGTATCATATTGTATGGTGAATAAATTATTATTTTAAATAACGATATTATAATAAGAAAGCGAGAGGAGTTAAGCTTGAAAATATTAAAAGATTTAAAGACTTTTTTTACAATAAATCTAATATTAGTATCTTTCTTATTAATTGGTGACTTTTTAGCATCGAGGATAATAACGAATAATATAAACGAAAAGTCCTACGTAAACTACAGCAAACAGATTTCTAAATTAGCTGATGGTACTTTTAATGGTTTAGAGGAGCTTGTTTCGGATTTTGCATCTGATGAAGAGCTTATTAAATTACTTAATAAAAAAGGGTCTCACGAACAAAAAGAAAAGAGTATTATGAGTAATGTAAAGTATGCTAAAGCTTTACTTACAACTATAAGCTTTGCAGAATCTCTTTATGTAGTTGATGATAAAGAAAAAGAACTATATAGCTCAAACGGATACCACAAAGATTATGATATGGTAAGTAGACCTTGGTTTGAAGAAGCTTTTAAAGAAAATATGGAAGGTAAAAAAGTTATAATTACACCTATGCATAGAGATTACTTTAATGATAGATATACTATCTCCATTGTATCTTTCATTAAGGATAAAAATCATAAGGTTCTAGGATGTGTAATTTTAAATACATATATGGATACCTTCACAAGGTATATGGGAGATCTTTACGGAGACGATGGTAATGTAAAGATGTTTATAAAATTGCTTGATGGCAAATACTACGATTACTATAGCGGAATTAAAACCTTAGATGAGATTAAAAGTCAAAAAGGTGTTCATATAGTAGATAATGGTAACATGCTTTTTGCTTTTAATAGTAATGCTTCTACTATTCACAGGGTTATAAGTAATGTAAACACCATTAATTTAGTTATGTTTGTAGTATTTATTTTATTGACATTAGTTTCATTTATCGTAGTTAAAAAGAAAATTTTAGGTTCTCTTCTTTTAAATATAAATAAGCTTAAAAATATTTTAGTTTATTTAAATAAATATGATGAAGAAAAGTTTGAAAGTAAAAAAGGTTTTGAGCAGTTAGATTTTATAGTTAATGCCTTTGATGAAGCTATAGATGAAAAAGCTAGGGAGTATATTTTATATGATTCTTTAACTAAGGTTTTAAATAGAAAAGGCTTATTAGAAGAATTTAATAGAGAGTCTAAAAAGGGCAGGGAATTTGCAATTATATTTATAGATTTAAATAAATTTAAAAATATAAATGATGTTTACGGCCATTTAGCAGGAGATGATTACCTTAAAGGGTTCTCTAAAATGCTATCTAAAGCACTTAAAAATAGAGGAGTTTTAGCTAGGGTTTCAGGAGATGAGTTTGTAATTTTATATAAAAATTATACCTCAAAGATGGAACTTAAAAGTTTCTTTAAAAATAATGTTTTTAAAGTTTTTAAAGAAAATAGACTTTTAGATAAAAAGCTTTTGGTTACTTTTTCAGCAGGTGCAGCAATTTACCCAGCTGACGGTAATACTTTAAGCGATCTTATAAAGAAAAGTGACTTTATGATGTATACAAACAAAAAGAAAGGTTCTAGTGATGAATTAGCATTTTTTGATGATAAGGGATATAAGGAATCAGAGGAAGGGGAAACTATATCTATAGAGTTAGAAGAAGCTATAAAAAATAATGAATTGTTTTTAAAATATCAACCTATAGTAAATAGGGATTTAAAAGTAGTTAAAGCAGAAGCTTTAATTAGGTGGGAAAACAAAAAACTAGGGTTTGTTCCACCAGATAAGTTTATAAAAATAGCTGAAGAAACTAGAGAAATAATTAAAATAGGTTATTTTGTTATAGATAGGCTTTGCAAAGATATTAAAATAATTAAAGAATCAGGAATAAATGATGTTGTGTTTAACGTTAATGTTTCTGCAATTCAGCTTTTAGAGCCAAGCTTTGCATTTAAAGCTAAGAAGATAGTTGAAAAAAATAATCTTAAATGCAGGGATATCTGTATAGAGATAACTGAATCAGTTATGATTGAAGAAGAGGAAGTATCTTTAAAGAATTTAGATTTATTAAAGCTTTACGGATTTAAGTTATCTTTAGATGACTTTGGAACAGGCTATACATCCTTTGCTTATTTAAAGAAATTTAAAGGAGAATCTTTAAAGATAGATAAGACTATTTTAGATGATGCTGTAGATAATGAGTATAGAATTATAAACAGTATAAAAGAAATCGGGGAAGAATTAGACTTTAATGTTGTTATTGAGGGAGTAGAGAGAAAAGAGCAGTTTGAAGCTTTAAGTAAGATAGGCTGTAACTACTTCCAAGGGTTTTATTTTTCAAAACCAATAATGATTAATGAATTAAAAGATTTTATAAATAAGAGTTAAAGCTATGCTATTTTTAGTATAGCTTTTTTTCTATAGAGTTGACATTAATTAGGAATAGTGTTATATATTTTATTAGGGATTAGCACTCTAAGGGTGAGAGTGCTAACACATAGAATATTTTAATTGAAGGGGAGTAATTCAAGATGTCAAAGAGAGAATTTAAAGCAGAATCAAAAAGATTATTAGACATTGTAATTAACTCAATCTATACAAACAGAGAGATATTTTTAAGAGAGTTAATTTCAAATGCCAGCGATGCAACAGATAAGGTTTATTACAAAACTTTAGAGGACAGTAACCTTACTTTTAATAAAGATGATTACTTTATTAAAATCGTCCCAAACAAAGAAGAGAGAACTTTAACTATCCAAGATAGAGGGATAGGGATGACTAAAGAAGAACTTGATGATAACTTAGGTGTTATAGCAAAAAGTGGATCTTTAGCATTTAAAAAGGAAAATGAATTAAAAGACGGGTTTGATATAATAGGTCAATTCGGAGTAGGTTTTTATTCAGGATTTTTAGTATCAGATAAGATGACTGTTATATCTAAAGCCTTAGGTTCAGACAAAGCTTATAAGTGGGAATCTGACGGGGTAGACGGATATACTATAGAAGACGCTGAGAAAGAAAATATAGGAACTTCTGTAATCTTACACTTAAAAGAAAATACTGAAGACGAAAATTATGATGAATTCTTAGAAGAATATAAATTAAGAAGTTTAATTAAAAAATACTCAGACTTTATAAGATATCCAATCAAATTAGATATAGTTAAGTCAGAATTAAAAGAAGGAACTGAAGATGAATACGAAGAAAAAGTTTCAGAAGAAACTGTAAACAGTATGGTTCCACTTTGGAGAAGAAACAAAAAAGAATTAACAGATGAAGATTATAATAACTTCTACATTGAGAAAAGATTTGGGTTTGATAAACCTTTAAGACATATGCATATAAGTGTTGATGGAATGATAAGCTACAACTCAATTTTATATATTCCAGAAAATACTCCGTACGATTATTACACTAAGGAATACGAAAAAGGCTTAGAACTTTACTCAAATGGAGTATTAATAATGGAAAAATGCTCAGAGCTTTTACCAGATTACTTTGGATTTGTAAAAGGTATAGTAGATTCAGCTGACCTTTCACTTAATATTTCAAGAGAGATGCTTCAACACGACAGACAACTTAGCCGTATAGCTAAAAACATTAAAAACAAAATCAAAAACGAATTAGAATCTATGCTTAAAAACGATAGAGAAGCATACGAAAAATTCTATAAATCATTTGGAAGACAACTTAAATACGGAATTTATGATGACTTTGGAATGAATAAAGACGACTTAAAAGATTTAATTATGTTCTATTCTTCAAAAGAAAAGAAAATGGTTACTTTAAATGAGTACGTAGAAAGAATGGCAGAAGATCAAAAATATATCTACTACGCAGTTGGAGAATCAAACGAAAGAATAGAAAAAATGCCTCAAACTGAGATGCTTTTAGACAAAGGATACGAAATTTTATACTTCACAGAAGATATAGATGAATTCTCAATAAAAGTTCTTATGAACTACAAAGAAAAAGAGTTTAAATCAGTTTCAAGCGGAGATTTAGGAATTGAATCTAAAGAAGAAAATGAAAAAGAAAACGAAGAAAACAAAGATTTATTCTCTATGATGAAAGAAGCTTTAGGAGATAAAGTAACAGAAGTTAGAGCGTCTAATAGACTTAAAAATTATCCAGTTTGCCTTTCATCAGAAGGAGAACTTTCAATAGAGATGGAAAAAATCTTAAATGCTATGCCAAACAACGAAAAGCTTAAAGCAAAAAGAATATTAGAAGTAAATACAAACCACGAAGTATTTAACTCATTAAAATCATCTATGGAAAGTGATAAAGAAAAATTCAGCCTTTACACAAATCTTTTATACAACCAAGCGTTATTAGTAGAAGGTTTAAATATAGAAGACCCAGTTGAATTTACAAATGATATCTGTAAGTTAATGAAATAGTAAATCTTGCCCTGTAGTTTTTAATTAGACTACAGGGTTTTTATTTACAATTATATGTAAAAATTATACAATTAAATAGGGGTGTAGTATGTTTATAATAAAATTTATAGTATTAATCGTATTAGCTTTACTATTAGATAAAATACTAGAGCCACTTTATAAGAAAATTTTAGTTGGGGATGGAAGAAGACAAAAGAAGCTATTTATAATTTTAATAGGATTATTTTTATTACTTCTTGCAGAAGGGTTAGAATTTCAAAATTCAGAAATCATTAAAGGATTAGTTTTAGTAGAAACTGTGTTTGCAAGTAGTTATGCTAATGAAAATTGCACAGAATAAAGAGTAAATTAGACAATAGACTAAAATATTTATTTTGGTCTATTATTTTTTTGCCTGTTTGTTAAAAATAGAGTTATATAAATATTAATTATTTGAAAATTAATTAAAAAAGGACTATAAATTTATAAAAGAATAAATTAAAATAGAATAGAAGGTTATTTAATAATAATTGATATTAAATAATAATATATTTAAATTGAATAAAAATTTGGAGATGATAAAAATGAAAGTGCATAAAAATTATCTTATATTAATAGCAGGAATAGTTTGGAGTATCGCAGGTTTTAATATAGTAAGACTTGGCGTTATAGCATATAAAGATCACGTTACAATTTTAAATATTATTTTATCAGTAGTAGTATTTTCAATATTCTTAGGAATGATATTTTATAAAATGGTACAAAAACACGTTGTTAGGATTTTAGATTATAAAGAAAAACAATACTTTTATAAATTCTTTGATTTAAAATCATATATAATCATGGCAGTTATGATGGGTGGAGGAATTTATTTAAGATATTCTGGATTAGTTCCTGACACATTTATAGCATTTTTCTATACAGGACTAGGTCTTGCATTACTTTTATCTGGAATATTATTTTTAATAAAATACGTAAAAGTAGTAAAATCAGACAAAGAAGGAAAAGAAGAATTAAAAGAAAAAGAAGCATAATACATGCTTCTTTTTTTTAGCCTTCTCTTACTAATTTAGAATCTTTATCAAAATACTTTACAGTTATATTAGACTCTTTTGTTTCTTTATTTAAATCTACTAAAGCCATAGACTTATCTTTAAAATCTATTTTTATAGGTTTTTCATTATTTACTGAAACTTCTGCATAGCTGATATTATCATTAACATTTTTAATGAAAACAAGTCCTAAATTATTTTTACCATTACGATTAAACCTAATGCAGTAATGATAAGTTTGTAACCCGTCTACTTTATGATCGTAAGCAGATGCTTCTTTAAAAACATAATCATTTAATTTGTTTTTTTCAAAAGAAATATAACCGCTAGATTTATCTGAATAGAACCCAGTAACTTTAGTATCTTCAATACTTAATGTATCTAAAAGTGTAATATTAGATTTAGAAATACCCCCTAGCATTTCATCAGAGTTTAAAGCTTCTAAAATCTCTTTATCGTTATTTCCATAGATAGTTTTATCAGTTTTTTTTACATAATTAAATAGTAAAATAGTTGATAAGATTATTAAAAGTGCAATTATTATTTTTTTCATAGCAGAGCCCCCTTTGCTATCCCCCTAAACTTAATGAATAAATTATAACATATTTTGGAAATATAATTAATATAAAACTTCTATTTAATTAATAAAAAAGCGCAAGGGTACGAGCCTTGCGCAAAGTTTATCTTTTTGAAATTATAAGCAATTTTAAAAATTCAAATATTGAAATTAGAAATAAACCGATACATAAGAAATAATAAATTAAAATCTCTTTAAGACTAGGGATATGATAAATTAAAATCCCTAAAAGGCAAAAGATTATTCCTATTATTGAATTTATTATAAAAGGTTTATTATAATTTTTAGTTTTAACTTTTTTTACTATTAAGAAAATAATAAAAGCTATTATTAAAACTAATACACCTTGATAAAATGCAGTTAAGCTTTTAGTAAAATAGGTTTTTGGGTAATTATACCTAGTATAAACTAAGTATCTCATAACACCCATCTTACTTTGTGATAAATTATTTAAAATAAGTAAGCTTATTAAAACTGCCATATTTAAAAAGGTTAATATTGAATATAAAATACTTTTAGTTTTGTTTTTCATTTAAGCACTCTTTTCTAATAATTATTTAGTAGGTTCTCCTGTTTCAGTAGGGTTTGATTTATCTGAAGACCATTCGTACCAACCGTTTGAATATAAAGCTATATCTTTAAGCCCAAGTACATTTGCGTAAGTTGTAACTTCAGCTGCTCTCCAACCTGAACCACAGAAGAAGGCAAGTTTTTCATTTGGATCTATTCCAAGTGATTTCCACATAGCAAGTATTTCATCACCATTTCTCATAGTGTTATCTATATTTCTATAGTCTTCTAGGTGGTGAGCATCAGAACCAGCTTTACCCCAAGTTGAACCTTTTGGTCTTCCTTTTTCTGAAAGGTCAGGGTAACCTGAAGTTTTTCCGATATATTCGTCGTATGATCTTATATCTACAAGCTTAGAGTCTTTTCCGTTTAAGATTTCTTTAGCTTTATTTATATCTATTATATAGTCTTTCTTTAAAGGCTTATCAGAACCAAATGAATCTACAGGTTTTTTAGGGTTTACTGTAGTTTCCATAGGTAAACCTGCATTAGTCCAAGCGGCTGTTCCTCCATTTAAGACTCTAACATCTTTAACTCCAAGATAAGTTAAAATTGCAGCTAATCTGTATGAAGCCATAGGGTCAGCGCCATATAAAACTACTGTATCATTTTTAGTTATGCCGTTATTTTTAGCAAACTTAATTAAATCTTTATCAGAGTTTAAGCTCCAAAGAGGGGCTGATTCTATCTCGTCTGTATTGATGTGAACTGCACCTTTTATGTGGCCATCTTTGTAATCTTTAGCGTGGTCTAAATCTCCCCAAGATACTTCAAATATTTTAAAGTTATCATTATTAAAAGTTTCTGGCTTTTTACCTTCTATAAGGTCATTTACAAAGCTTGGTGGAACTAATAACTGGTAATTTTCAAATGATTCCATCGGTAAACTTTTATCCTTTGCCCACTCTTTAACGTCATAAGTATAGATATTTTTATAACCTTTTTTAGAAAGGTAATCTGCGATCTTTTTAGAGTCTTTAGAGTTAGCATCATATAAAACTATATTTTTATCAGGTGTTATACCTTTATCTTTTAGAGTTTTATCAAGTTTTTCGTCTTTGTCCTTATCTGAAACATCAAGCCAAAGCGCTGAAAAATCAGTAGCACCTTTTATGTGACCTGAGCGAGATACAGAATCTAACTTCCAACCGTTAAAAGCATCGTTTGATCTAGTATCAACTACGACCCAATTATCTTTCCCTAAGTTTTCTTTTACTTCAGAAGTAGTTATAGTTTTAGTTTGAGCTTCAGGAGATTTTGAATCATCTTTTGAAGTGCAAGAAACTAAAAATATTCCTAAAATAGAAATAGTTAAAATTAATGTTAAGTATTTTGTTTTCTTTAGCATTTTAATCCTCCTTTGGTTTGTAAACCAATATTTACATTATACTTTATAGATTTAAGATAATAAATCAAAATATTTTAATTTAAATATTAGCATTCCCCATAAAGGATATAACTTTACATAATTAAATGTTATAATTAATTTATAGTTTATGTGGAGGAAGTAAAAATGCTTAAATATGAAGAAATAGCAGAAGATATAATTAAAAAGATTGAAGAAGGAAAATATGGACCTAACGATCAATTACCTTTAGAAAAAGAGATGTGTGAGCATTATGGTGTAAGCCGTATTACTATAAAAAAAGCTATGGATACCTTAGTTTTTAGGGGATTAGTTGTTAAACGTAGAGGATCTGGAAGCTTTGTAAAAGATATAACAGAAAAAGAATTTACAAGTATAAGTGAATCTAATCAGTTTTTAGGGTTTTCAAGAACTTTCAAAAACGCAAAAATAACTTCTGAAATAGTAGAATTTAAAGTAATAACTCCAGATGAAAAAATATCTAAAAAGCTTAGGATAAATAAAGATGACTTTGTTTATTATATAGTTAGAGCAAGGTATGCAGACGGTGAGCCTTATGTAGTTGAATATACTTATATGCCAATAGATACAATCCCAGGCTTAAAGATTGATACTATTAAAGGATCTCTTTACGAATATATTGAAGAAAGTTTAAACTTAAAAATAAAAAGTGCCCACAGAACAATAAGGGCATCTCTTCCTACAGATTTAGAAAAAGAAAAGCTTAAAATTAATGAGCCACTTCCTATCTTAGAAGTAGAACAAGTAGCTTATTTAGATACAGGACAGCCTTTCGAATATTCTAAATCAAGACATAGGGGAGATAAATTCGAATTTAAAAGTATAAGTGTTAATTAATAAAAGTGTAGAACTGATTTTAGTTCTGCACTTTTTCTAATTTGTAAAACATTAAAAAAAGATATATAATATATTTTAATAAATTAAAAGACATATCTTTTGTTGACAAAGAATATAATTTAATATATAGTTAGTGTAACGGATTACATTAAAGGTATTAATAAAATATCACGAAGTTATGAAGTTTAAATTATATAAATAGATAGGTTTAAATTTAGGAGGATTAAGTTTATGAATAAAAAATTAGAATTTCCAAAAGGATTTTTATGGGGGTCAGCAACATCAGGACCTCAAAGTGAAGGAAGATTTAATAAAAAGCATGATAGCGTTTTTGATTATTGGTTTGATACAGAACCAGAACTATTCTTTGATGGAGTAGGACCAAACGTAGCATCTAACTTTTATAATAGTTATAAATCTGATTTAAAGATGTTAAATGAAATAGGTTTAAATTCACTTAGAACATCTATTCAATGGACTAGACTTATTAAAGATTTTGAGACAGGAGAAGCAGACGAGGATGGAGTTAGATTTTATAATGATGTAATAGATGAATGTATTAAAAATAATATGATTCCAATTATGAATTTACATCATTTTGACCTTCCTATAGAACTTTACGAAAAGTACGGAGGGTGGGAGTCTAAACACGTAGTAGATTTATTTTGTAAATTTGCAAAAACTGCTTTTGAACTTTTTAGAGATAGAGTTAAATACTGGACTACTTTTAACGAGCCTATAGTTGTTGTAGAAGGAGAGTATTTATATCAGTTCCATTATCCAAAACTAGTAGACGGTAAAAAGGCAGTTCAAGTTTTATATAACTTAAATTTAGCTTCAGCTAAAGTAATAGAAGAATTTAAAAAAGATAATTTAGATGGGGAGATTGGAATAATTTTAAATCTAACTCCAGCTTATCCTAGAAGTGATAGTAAAGAAGATCTTTTAGCAAGTAAAATTGCAGATGACTTTTTTAATAACTCATTCTTAGACCCAGCTGTAAAAGGAGAGTTCCCTAAATTACTATTAGATGTTTTAAAGAAAGATAAAGTTCTTTTTGAAAGCACAGAAGAAGAACTAAAAATAATAAAAGAAAACACTGTAGACTTTTTAGGAGTAAACTATTATCAGCCTAGAAGAGTTAAAGCACGTGAAAAAGACTTAGATTTAAAAGGAAACTGGATGCCAGATAAATACTTTGAAAATTACGAGATGCCAAACAGAAGGATGAATCCTTATAGAGGTTGGGAAATCTACCCTGAAGCTATGTATGATATAGCTATAAATATAAAAGAAAACTACAACAACATACCTTGGTTTATATCAGAAAATGGTATGGGAGTTGAAGGCGAAGAAAGATATATAAATAACGAAGGAGTTATAGAAGACGATTATAGAATAGATTTCTATAAAGAACATTTAGAATTTCTTCACAAAGGGATAGAAGAAGGTTCAAATTGCTTCGGATATCACACTTGGACTCCTATAGATTGTTGGTCTTGGTGTAATGCTTACAAAAACAGATATGGGTTTATATCAGTAAATTTAAAAAATCAAATTAAAACTATCAAAAAATCAGGAAGATGGATAAAAGAAGTTTCTTTAAATAATGGTTTTTAGATATAATATCAGTAAATATTATTTTAAATTTGATAAATTCTTTCTAGATTTATAGTTACTAGAAGGTTTATATTGCAAAGAGGTGCCTTTCATAGAATTTTTTATGAAAAGCACCTTTTATTTTTTATTATAACTAAAATTATGTAACCTATTTTAAGTTTAATACATATAATATATTAAAAGAGCTTATGCTGTGTGGAGTTTTATATTATGGAAGATGTAATGAAGATTGTAGATACAAGCATGCAAGCTATAGTAAAGCCTAGTACAAGCCTTCCAAAAGAAACTATAAAAAAGTCAGCTTACGGTTTAGAAATGCTAAATGTAAATGAATTTTGGAAAATAGGTTACTTTGGAGAAGGAGTCAAAATTGCCGTTTTAGATAGTGGATGTGACTTTGATAATATTTATTTAAGAGATAGAATAATTTTAGGGAAAAATTTTACTAAAGATGATAACTCTGATGAAAATATCTTTAAAGATTATAATGGCCACGGAACTCACGTTGCAGGGATTATAGGAAGTAGCGCCTTAGGTGTAGCTCCTAAATGTGAATTAATTATATTAAAGGTTGTACAAGGTAACGGAACAGGAAGCATAGATAGCTTTCTAAAAGCTTTTAGATTTGCTATAGAGGAAAAGGTAGATATTATATCCATTTCTTTAGGGTCACCTAATGAAGTAGAGGAAATTCACGATTCTATAAAGATAGCGAATAGCTTAGGGATTTCTGTAGTTTGTGCAGCTGGAAATTTAGGAGACGGAAATAGTGATACAGATGAACTATTATATCCTAGTGCATACAACGAAGTTATAAGTGTTGGTGCTGTTGATAATAACAAAAGCATAGCTAATTTTACAAATTCTAATAAAGAAGTAGATGTTGTTGCACCGGGTGTAAATATTTTATCTACATTTCCAGAAAACAGATTTGCATTTTTAACGGGAACTAGTATGAGTGCTCCCTTTGTAACTGGTGTAATTGCTCTTATTATAGAGTGGTCAAAAGTAGAGTTTGGAAGAAGATTTACAGAAGATGAAATCTATAGCGAGCTTATAAAAAACACTGTGTCTTTAGAGGCACCTAGAACTTTTCAAGGAAAAGGGCTAGTATATTGTAGTTTAAGATAGAAAATAAAGATGCGAAGAATTTCGCATCTTTTTATTTTGTCAATTTGTTTTTATTATTATACTCTTTTAATAAATATATATCAAAAAGGTTTGAATTTTTTTAATAAATGATTAAAAATATGAGCTAATTATGATAAAAAAATAAATGTATGTTACAATCAAATGGAAAATAAAACAAAAGGGGGATAAAAATGAGAATTGAAGTAAAAAATATTAGTAAATCCTTCAAAGACGTAAAAGCTTTAAATAATTTAAGCTTTGCGGTAGAAGAAGGAGAAGCTTTGGGACTTCTTGGAAGAAATGGAGCTGGAAAAACTACTACGATTAGAATCCTTTTAGATATTATTGAAAGTGATTCAGGGGAAGTACTTTTTGATGGCAGCGAAAAGGTGTTAAATCAAGCTGACTTTGGCTACCTTCCAGAAGAGAGAGGTCTTTACTTAAAGTACACTGTAAAAAACCAACTTTTATATTTTTTAAGCCTTAGAGGTGTAAGCAAAAGCGAGGGGTTAAAGACTATAGATTTTTGGCTTGAGAAATTTGAGATTAAAGATTATTTAAATAAAAAGGTAGAAACTCTATCAAAGGGTAATAAGCAAAAAATTCAATTAATAGTTGCTTTAATGCATGATCCGAGCGTTATAATTTTAGACGAGCCATTTAGTGGACTAGATCCTGTAAATGTTGAGTTATTTAAAAATGTTATAAGGGAGCTATTAGAAAAAGGAAAGACTTTAATATTTAGTTCTCACAGAATGGCGGATGTTGAAGAATTCTGTGATGAAATAGTTATGCTTAAAGACGGGGAGTCTATACTTCAAGGAAACTTAGAAAAAATAAAAGAAGAATACGGAATGAAAGATTTAGTTATAGAAACTAGCTTTGATATTAAAGAAATCTTAGATAATAAAGAATTATCATACGTAGAGCAAAAAAATAGATATGTTGTTGATTTAAAAGATTTAGAAAAAGGAAGAAATCTTTTAAAAGAAATGATAGAAAAAGGAATTGAAATAGATAGTTTCTATTTTGAAAAGCCAAGCCTAAATGACATATTTATAGAAAGGCTAGGTGATTAATAATGAAGAGATTTTTTACTATATTTTCTTTTACATTTAAAGAGGCTGTAAGAAATAAAGGGTTTATAATATCTACTTTAATAACACTTGTTTTTTTATTTGGATTTTCAAATTTAGATAAAATAGTTAAAGTTTTTGATAGCGGTAAGGCTGATAAAGTTTTAGTTTTAGAAGATTCTAAAACTAAAAAGCTAAATGAAGAAAGTTTAAAAAGATTTAATTCAGAAGATTATGATTTTATTTTAGGGAATAATCTAAAGGAATTAGATAGTGAAAGAAAAAAATTAACTGAAGATAAATCAGACTACGTTGGAATTTTAGTTGTAGAAACAGAAAAAAATATTGAAGGTAAGCTTTATGTAAATAAAGAACCAAGTTCAAGCCTTCAAGATAAAGTGCATGAAATTACAAATAACTTTAAAGTTTCAGAAGATATAAAAAAATTTAATTTAAAACCTGATGAATATAAAAAGTTAATGACTCCTGCAAACGTTGAAGTAATTCAAAAAGGAAATGCTTCAAGTGGAAGAATGATGATAGTGTACTTCTTAATATTTATGTTATACGGTGGTATGATAGGACTTGGAAGTATGGTAGCTATGTCAGTTTTAGAAGAAAAATCAAACAGAATTATGGAATCTCTTATAACTATGGCAAAACCTTTAGAATTATTCTTTGGTAAAGTCCTTGGAATTTGTGCAGTAGGAGTAGTTCAGTTTGGAGTTTTAATAGGGGCTGGATCTTTAATGCTTAAAAATTCAGGTATGGCAAGTTCGATTCTAGAAAGTGCAAATGTGGATTACAAAGTTATAATAACTTTCTGCATTTTCTTCTTAATAGGATATTTAACTTTCTCACTTCTTTACGGTGCGCTTGGGTCTCTTGCTAGTAATATGCAAGATGCAAACGGTGCTTTAGGGGGAATTACTTATATAATTATAGCTGTATTTATTATTGCTATGCAGTGTTTAAATCATGTTGATTCAACTCCTGCTATAATTTTAAGTTATATTCCATTTGCTTCACCATTAGTTATGTTTGAGAGAATTATATTATCAAATGTTGGAATTTTAGAAATTATTTTAAGTATAGGCTTAAATCTTTTATATATATTTATAATAGGTTTTGTAAGTGCAAAAATCTACAAAAGAGGAAGCTTACATTACGGAACAAAGCTTTCAGTATTTAAAGTTATAAAAGAAATCAAAAAATAATATTGAGTAAAGAATATAACAGATATTAAATATAAGGGAAATTAAACTTAAAGTTGTTTAATTTCCCTATTATTTTAAAATAAAACAAGTTGCGTGGACAACTAAATGGGGTTATAATAAATAAAAAGTGTTGTGTAGGCAACTAAGATTTGGGGAGGAAGGTTTATGAAAATTAATATAATATATTTTTCAGGAACAGGAAATACAAAATACGTAGGGGACTATTTAGGAAAGAAATTATCTAATGGGGATAATGAAGTAAAAATAAGCAGCATTGATAAAAATCCTAAAATAGATGAAGATACGGAGCTTTTAATTTTAGGGGGTCCTATATATGCGGGAAACGTTCCAGAAAAGATGATTAGATGGGTTTTAAGAAATGTACCTAATAAAAATATAGATTGTATAGTTTATTCAACGTCAGCAGGGCTTAAAAATGCAAATGGCGTAATTTCATTAGCTAAGAAACTAGAAAAGAAGGGGTATAATATTTTATCAAAAGATACATACGTTATGCCAAGAAACTTTTATTTTGGAAGATATGAAAAAAACACAGATAAAGAAATAAAAGATATGGTAGAAGAAGTTAATAAAAAGATGGATGCTCTAATAGATAAAATAAATGAAAAATCATTAACTCCATTAGAAAAGTATACTAAAGGAGTTTTAGGAAAAGACTTATTAGCAGAAACCTTTAGTGTGATGGCAAGATTTATGGGAAAAAACTTTTCAGTTGATGATAATTGCATAAAGTGTGGATTATGCGTTAAAAATTGCCCAGAAAATAATATAGTTTTTGATGATAATAAGAATATCAAATTTTTAAATAAATGTATGCTTTGTACAAGATGCATACATAATTGCCCTAAAAACGCTATAAATTATAAAGGAGAAAAGTACGAACAATATAAGATAGCTGACTATATAAAATAAATTTCGCTTAAGGTTTTTTATACAAATATGTTATAATTTGTATAAAAGGGGTGGGGGATTGAAAAAATTATTTAAAAGTTTAGGTAAGTCAGTTTTATATATAGGGTTATATTCACTAGTGTTATTTGTTTACTTAATCTTTATACCTGTAGAAGAATATCATTTATCTTATATAGTTACAGCAGGAACTTTAATATTTATTGGGTTTATGATATTTATCCTTATAAAGAGGATAGTTAAAAGAAAAGATAAGAGGATAAGAAGGGGAATTTTAGTTTTTGTAAATATAGTACTGTTAATTTTAGTTGTTGGAACTAATTATATGGTTAATAATATTCAAAAGACAGGGAATGCAATTGCAAGATTAATTATAGAAAGCGAAGAGCCTTTAGGTTATAACGAAAAATTTATTAAAGAAGACTATAAGGGAATAGAAATTTTTTATAATGAAAATTCAAAAGTAGCATTAGATATATTAAAAAAGAAACTGGATTTTGCTATAAAAGAATGTAAAAAAGTATATGGTGATAAAGACCCTACTTTCAAAATTAAATTAGATTATGATGAAGATGTGTTTTTTAAGAGATCTAATGGAAACCACTTTGTAAAGGGGTATTATATAGCTGCAAATAATACTATATACCTTAATGCAGGTGATCCGTTAAATATTATTTTAAGTGGAATAATTCCATTACAAGAAATTTTAAAACATGAAATATCGCATTATTATTTATATAAAATGGCTGAAGAAACAGATATATTACATACAGATATACCAAGGTGGGTAGATGAAGGGCTTGCAGAATATACAGCAGGACGTATAATTTGTAAAAAGGACTTAGGGGGAGAAGAAATAATTCCTTTTGAGCATTTAAATAACGGAGAAGGATTTAATGCTGAATATAATATAGATCAATATAAGCAAAGTAGTTTAGGTGTTAAAACCTTAATAGATAAATATGGAGAAAATATAATCTTTAATATATTAAAAGAAATGAAAAATTCAAGTGAAGAATTTTCAATAGCTTTTGAAAAAGTAACAGGGAAAACTTTTAGTAGTTTTGAAAGAGAACTTAGAGAGTCTGTATTAGAATCAAAGAGTAATTGCACAGAAGTTCATAGAAATAAAGAATATCTAGAGCTTTTCTATGAAAAGGTAGAAACAATTAAAAAATATATAAAAGAAAATAAGAAAAGTCCAAGAGCCTATGAGTTTTTAGCAACTCACTATATATCAAAGGGAGAAAAGGCTAAAGGAATAAAAGTATTAGAAGAAGGACTTAAATATAATAAAGATGACAAGGATTTAAAAAATTATTTAAAATCTGTTAAAATGAATTAAATAGAAAAGTCTAGTATAATAGAAGTTACATTAAAGTTTTTTAATGTAACTTTTTTTAGGGGTAAATAATCAAAAGAAGGAGAGGTACTTTATGAAAAAAACAATAACTAGTAATTTTGCAAAACTTTTAGCTTGTCTTTTTTTAGTTGTAGGTGTTTTATCAGGATGCAGTAGTGCAAATGTTGGCGCTCAAAACAATAATAAGCAAAGTGTTACTAACACAGTAAATTCTATAGCTGATTTACAAAACACTGAAAACTTTAGGCACGGCGCCCTAAAGCATATCTTAGAGGGTGAGATAAATAAAAGAGGAAAAGCTGTAGGCTTCCATTATGAAGGATTCCCAGGAAGCAAGGGAAAAGTAATAGAAGGCACAAGTTCTAAACCTAATAAATATGGTGTTTATACAGCTGAGGTTGAAGTAGATGGAGTTAAGAAAACTTCAAACAAGGGTAGATCAACTTTATATCCTAAAGATTGGACACCACAACAAGTTGTAGATGCTATAAATGAAGCTTATAACGACAGACAATACGTTAAAGGTAGCAAAGATACTTATATGGGAGAAACAAAAGAAGGCATGCAAATTAGTATGTATTTAGATCAAAAAACAGGAAAAATAATTTCAGCATTCCCAATGTATTAGAGGTAATATTTTATGAAATATGATTATAAATTTGATGAAATAACATTTAAAAGCGGAAGAAAGAAAAAAATAATTATTGTATCCCCTAGAATAAGGTTAGTAGCAGATTTTTTGATGTCAGATATTCAAGGTTCAGACCCAACTTATGTATTTGATGCAATAGACAAAGTATTAAGCGGGAAAAGTAATTTTGAAGAAATTGATGGAAATGTTTGCGGAGTCGAAATAAGAAAAGACTTCACAACTATCTATGACAATTTAGATGATGACGCAGAAGAATGTAGAATAGAAACTACAGAACTTAGAAAGTTTGTAGAGCTTTGGGTAGAAAATAGGGATAAAGTTTAAAGAGGTAGAATTAATTTCTACCTTTTTTTATGTTAAAAATAACAATTGTTATTTTACTTATTTTTATTTAGGTTATAATAAAAATATACAAACTAAGGGACAAAGGAGAAGAGATTATGGCGATAAAACTTATATGTACTGATATGGATGGGACTTTATTAGCAGATGATCATAACGTACCAGAAGAAAACAGAGAGGCTTTAAAAAAGGCTGTAGATAAAGGAATTCACGTAGCGATAACTACAGGGAGATTATTTACATCAGCTAAGTATTATGCAAGAATGACTGGGGTGGATGCACCAATTATTTCATCAAATGGAGCTTACATAAGATCTGGGGATTCTAATGATGTAATATACGAAAATCCGTTATCTTTAGAGGAAACTTTAGAGATTTATGATATCTTAAAAAAATATGATTTTAGATTTAATTTTAATACATATAACTCAGTAATCAGTTTAAAAGATGAGGAAGATCATTCTTATAAAGATATGAATAAGCTAGTAAAAGCTTGTGATAGAGTTGAATTTATAGTAAATGAAAATTTAACTGAAGTGCTAAAAGAAAATGAGGGAAATATCTTAAAAGTTATAGCGATAGATAAAGAAAATAAGTATTTAAAAGAGATGGAAAAAGCAAAAGAGGAGTTTAAAGCTTTAGGAAAGTATGAAGTTGTAAGTTCTTGGTCTAATAATTTTGAAGTGATGAAAAAAGGGACTTCAAAAGGAGAAGCTGTTAAAAGACTTGCTGAAATGTTAGGCGTAAAAAGAGAAGAGGTTATGTGCATTGGAGACAGTGAAAATGACCTTTCTATGATAGAATATGCTGGAGTTTCAGTAGCAATGGGAAACGGTCTAGATATTTTAAAAGAAAAAGCAACTTTTGTTACTGATACAAATACTAAGTTTGGTGTTGCTAAAGCTATAGAAAAATTTATATAAAGAGTAATTTGAGCTACACTAATTTTTAGTGTAGCTCTTTTTTGCATACATTTTTGCTATGGAAATTGAAGCAAAAATAGGCGCTAAAGCGATTAATATATCTAGAAAAATCATATATAGATCACCTCATGGATATTGTACACCTAAATTAATTAAAACTAAACAGGCATAGGGGATATGTAGTAAATAAACAATTATAAAAAAACAAAAAAACCTACACAAATGTTACGAAATATTATTGGTACAAGGGATTTTCGCTATATTAGGGTAAATTTTTGATATTTTGGACAAGTAAAAATTATTTAGACAAACTATAAAAATTTGATTGTAGTAGACAAGTGGAAGTTAGATGGACAAGCTCTTAGGTAGACCTATATTAAGGGTTAGTCTGAGAATAATTAAATAACTTTTACACAAAAAATAGAACTTATTAAATTTGATAAAATAGTATGTTTTTCATAGGATCCTTCGTAAATATATAAGAACCAATTTAAATAAACTTGTAGATACTTTGTAGCAACACTTCTAAATTTTCTAAGCCATCTTCTTAAATTTAATATAAAATCAGAGCAGTGACTAAGTAAAATTTGACTTTCTTCTTTAGAAATTTTTAATTCTTTCTTTTTATGAAGAGCGTAGTTTAATTTCTTTGATACAAGATAAGAAAACCTATCTTTTCCTGGCAAGAAATAAGTATTAAAGACAGGGTTAAATTCATTTAATAAATTCTCTATAGATTCCTTTGTAGGGCTCATAGAATAAAAGGATATCTTAGCTAGAGAGTAATTATTTTTATTAATAGTAGTAGCTACAAAAATATTTTTTCTTCTAGAAATAGTGCAAACGGGAGGAGTCTTTTGCCCTTTAAAGTTTTCTAAAAACTTAGTGTGTCTCATAGCTGTAACTATATGAGTTCTTCTGGAATCAGTATAAGTTCCGATATGTTTTAGGATTTTATGTCTCCACCTAAAAGATGTCTCTATGCAGATACCTAACCTATCAGCGCAATCTCTTATAGTAGAACCTGACAGCATAAGACGAGTGTATTTATCCCAAAGGACTACACTCTTTCTAGTATTATGCCAGACAAGCCCAGTTCCTTCATTAAATGTTTTAAGACAAGCCTTGCATTGATACCTTTGGACATTCCTATATTTACCGTATTTAATAAAATGTTTTGAATCGCAATGGGGACAAGTAGATGTATGTACCATAATCTCACCTCGGAAAATTCTTGAAAATTTCAGTTATTTTGATTATGGACATAAAAAAGTGACTTTATTCAGGTTATTTTAGTAAAATACCAACAAAGAAGCAAAACAATTTTGTAGAGGAGTAACGAGTACTATAAGTGCATACCTTAAAATTAAAAAAATCCTAAGAAAAATATATTTCTTAGGATTTATATATTAAGAATTAACTGTACTATGCTTTAAATCACCTATATTTTCATGTGATTTTTCATATTTTTTATATAAAATCAATGCTAAAACACCGAAAAGAACAGGTCCTAAAGCTACCCAAAATGTATCATCTAGATTACCATTTAGTGCAGGTTCTATTATTGAGAAAATATTAGTAAAAGTAACTACTGCAAAACAGATAGATCCCCATATAATACCGCCTTTTTTGCTAAAAAACTCATAATCTTTTTTTATATTATCATTAAGTTTAAACTTAATATAAGCATAAATTATAAATGAAATTGGTACGGTTCCAGATACAAATGTCATAAGAGTCATTTTATCAAATAATGCAGAGACACTGTCTCCACCAAACCCTAAAAGCATTATAAAAAATACGATTATACAGGTTTGAAAAAGTATAGCATTTGCTGGCATATTATTTTTATTTAATTTTTGAAGAGATTTAGGAATCATACCCTCTGGTAATCCTTCAAACATATGCTTTATTGGAGTATAAATTCTAATTGGGACAGATGTTAATCCGATTAAAGTAAGAATTCTTATTATTCTGTTTACCCATTCTCCAAGGGCTATAGAAGAAGCTTGACTTAACCCTAAAACTGTTCCTAGTCTATAAAATTCTTGCTGATAAATATAGACAGAATAATTTGCTAAATTAACTCCAGATTTCCCAAAAGTATCACTCCAATTGCATACAACACCTAAAATTAAAATAACTAAAATATATAAAGCTGTAATTATAACAGTTGAAACTATTATTGCTTTTGGAACATTTTTTTTAGCATCCTTTACTTGGTCTACTAAACCACAGCTTGTTTCCATTCCTGCAAAGGTGAATATTGAAAAAACCATAAAAGACAAAGCAGGTAAAAAAGAAGCGTAGTCTTTATTAGGACCATAAAAATATGAACTTACTTTCGTGTAATCAAAACTTTCAGCGAATTTAAATCCTGATTTTACAAATAAGATAATTCCGCCACCTATGATTATTATATGTATAATTATTATTGTAAGCATTGATATGTTTGATAAAAATGAAATACTTTTAAGACCTCTAGTTGTTAAAAAGGAAGCTATAACTATATAAATAACACCAATTATAGCTAAGGTTTGAGCAGAGCTTAGACCAAAGATATGCCAAGTTGATGTTGTATCTTTACCAAATAAAGCTACAGAAAGTGAAACACAGATAGTTGAAGCGGAAAACCACATTACAACAAATGCACCGTACCATATTAATGTACCTACAAGGCCAAATTTTTCACTAACTGATTCGGCCATCCAAGAGTAAATACCACCTTTTCTATCTTTAAAAGCAGAGCTCATTTCTGCTACTATAAATGAATAGGGAACAAAAAATAGTGCAGCTGCAATAAGTATGTATGTAATTGATGCGTAACCCATTTGATAGTAGACTTGCTCGCTATTTGCTATAGCATAGACAGTCAAAAATATTATTGTTATAAATCCCCAAAAGGAAATACTATAACCATTCTCTTTTTCTTTGTTCATTTAAATTCCTCCAATTGTGAAAACCCTTTAATATGCAAAAGTGATTGCATAAATATACAAAAAGTAATTAATAATACATATAATACATCAATTAAATGAATAAAAATAGAACATAGTGTATAAGTTTTATAAACTAAGAGTAAAAAGGTTCATTTTAACTGTAAAAATGGCTATATTAAATTAAAGTAAGTTTGATTTTAAATAGATAGGTATAAAAAAAGAATGTGATAAAATCACATTCTTTAAAGTCTTTTATAAATTATAGGATCAACAAATCCAAAAGTTAATTTTCCGTTATTATAAAAACATTCACTTACTTCTAATGAATCAGAAGAAACAGTTTCTTTTAATATAAAAGTTGTAACTGGAGAAAACTCACTAGTGCTTTCGCCAACAAACTTATTATCCTCAATTTCGGTATAAATAAGAGGTGTGAATTTTTCAGATACTTTTAATTTTTTAAAATCCATTATTAAATCTTTATTATCGTTTCTAAAATCTTCTTTTGAAATTCCTTCTGGTATCTCATATGAAGTAAGGGTTACCTTTTTATCATCATTTAAAGTAAATAAAAATAAGTGAGGCATTACATTAGTTTTACCGTTAACATCGTAATAGCTTTCTTCTAGTATAAAATAACCTTTAAAGTAACTTGGTAAATTAGTAATTTTTTCGTTTGCAATTGCATTTATATGTTTTGCTTTAGGGTGAACTACTTTACCATTTCTAAGTTCATTTTCAATTTGTTCTTTGTTGTTAAAGGTACCACATAAATTAATAATAAATTTTTCTAAAGTTTTCATATTGATTCCTTCTTTCTCATTTGAACTTTTCTTTCTATTATACTACTTAAATTAAAAAATAATTATATAATTTAACAAAAACCATTGTAAGTAATCGACATCATGTGAGATAATGTAATTGTATACAAAATATGTTAATTTAAGGAGGGGCTTAAATGGGTAAAAAAAGTATAAAAAACCTGGCGCTTCTAATGGGATTATTTTTTATAATCACATTGATTCCAGTAAAACAAGCTTATGCAGCTACAACTGGGGTGCCTGCAAAACCTTCAATTTCCCATAATCAATGGGGAACAGATGTTGATGGAAATTACGATATCACATGTAGTATTTGGTATGGTAATAATGCAACTAGCTTTAAACTTTATGAACGATTTGGTCCAAAGGGTGAGTTTACAATAGTTAATGAAGGTAAACTTACAGACAGCACTCCGAGTCCACAATCAGTGGTGACAGAAATAAGAGGAAGAAACAAAACTGGAGTATACTATTATTATGTAGAATTTATAAATTCTTTTGGAACTACTAAAAGCGATACTATAGAAGTTAGAGTAGGAAGTGTTGAAAAGGCAAAAATATATATAGATTCTATAGATGATGATGGTGTTAAAACTCAGTTCACAGTTAACAAGGGGATTACAGAATATAAATTAACTAGTGCAAGTAGTAATTCACCTGAGTACTCAGTAATATCTAACAATAAAGATGTAGCAAAAGCTGAGATCGTTAATGGCAATACATTAAAAGTTAGCGCTTTAAAAGACGGAAGAAGCGGACTAAAAATTGTAGATAAAAAGACTGGTGATGAAAGATATGTAGGTGTTAGGGTTAGAAAAGATAATGGTGACTTACCTGGAATGCCTGATTATTTATCAGTAGGACAAGTTTCAGAAGATAGAGAAGGAGATCTAGCCTTTTGGAGAGACTCTTCTAATGATTATAAAAATAAGAGAACAGATGTAAGATACATCTATATAAATGGAGGCCCATTAACAGGTTGGAGAACTTGGACAACTGAAGATGGTGCTAGAGCTAAAACATTTATAAAAGAAAGTAGAAAGATGGGGATGATTCCATTTTTCGTGTATTATAACATTCCAGATGATGGGGAAAGTTATGAACTAGATTTAGCTCATATCAATGATCCTAAATATATGGAAGCATATTTTAAAGATTTAAAATTCTTCTTAGATATTTGTAAAGAGTATGGTGAAGATGATACTATCGGTATAATTTTTGAACCAGACTTTTTAGGATATATGATGCAACAAGCAAATAAAGCGCCAGATAAAATACCTGCTATAGTAGATACAGTGTATTCATCTGGAGTATTGGAAAAAGGTAAAGATCCAAACTTTTCTAATGATGTTAAAGGATTAGTTGAAGCCATTAATTATATGGTGGACAAGTTCTATAAGGAAGCCTATTATGGATGGCAGTTTAATATTTGGTCGTATTCAAGTCACGAAATTCCAAACCAAGGATTACTTCATAAAACTGAGCAAATAGGATGGGAAGCTGGTCGTGAATTTATAAACCAAGTTGCAAAAGAAACTGCAGATTATTATATGAGTTCAGGAATAACTTCATACGGAGCAGATTTTATATCTATAGATAAATATGGATTAGATGGAGCTTTTGAAGATGGAGCAGCTACTGACCCAGAAAAATCTAAATGGTTTTGGAACTCAGATATTTGGGACAACTATTTATTATATGTAAATAGATTGCATCAAGAAACAAACTTACCAGCTGTATTATGGCAAATTCCTGTAGGGCATATAAACGGTTCAACAGAAATAAGTCCGTACACAAATAAAAGCTTTGAAGAGCTTAAAAATACAGCAGGAAGTTATGAGGATTCAGCAACAACTTATTTCTTTGGTGATACATTTAAGGCATCAGGAGCTAAAAGATTAGAGTATTTTAGTAAAAACCAAGCAAATGATCCAAAATTAAAAGTTAATGGTGACACTATAACTTGGGGAGATCATATGAAAGAAACTAAAGACGCTGGAATAGTTTCAGTCTTATTTGGAGCTGGAGTTGGAGCATCAACAGATGCGGTAGGGTCTCCTCCAACAGATGATTATTTTTGGATAACAAAGGCTCAGCATTATTATGATAATGTAGTTAATCTTGGTGGAGGTTCAGGGGAAACTGTAATAAAACCTTTAGCACCTGAACTTACAACTAGTACATTAAGTAGTAATGGAAATTATACTGTTAACGTTAAAATCCCAGCTAATTCTAAAGGAACTAGCTATAAAATATTTGAAAATGGGAAGACAATCAAAGAAGGAGTAGTTAATAGTAGTGGAGAAAATATAGTTATAGATATTAAAAACAAGCCTACTGGAGATTATATGTATAAGGCAGAAATCTTTGGGGACAAGGCTTCAGCTTGGAGCAAGATAGTAACTGTTAAAGTTAATAATACTACTTTGCCAAGTTAAGTTTTAATATAAATGTCAAGCACCTGCAAAAAAGCACCATTTAGTTTAAAAGCTAAATGGTGTTTTTTATTTTCAGAATAAAATTTAGAGTAAATTTTTTAAGTATAAGTAACTTTAGGGTGGATAAGTTTTGGAGTAGTTATTTTTAGGAGGATAGTTTGTGGATATGTATAAGGATAATTTGTATGTAAGGGTATTAAAATCAATAGGAAAATAAGGATAAGAAGATTAATAGTATTAGGAGTACTAGGGTTGTTAGGAGTATTAGGAGTATTAGATTAAAAAGAGTTCAGGAAGTAAAAAATGGGAAGGGCAAGAGGTTAATATGATTGGTAAAATTGGGCTTTATAAGCATGTAAGAAGGAAGGATGGACAAGCAGACAAGCATGACAAGATTTATAGATAGGTAACTAGAGGAACTTTGTAGGAGGAAGCTAAAAATACGGGTAAGGAGGGGGATCGGGAAAAGAGGTATAAGAAGATTAATAATATTAGGTGAATTGGGTTAAAAAAGAAAGAGAGTAGTAAAGAAGGTCAAAGGGGACGAGAGGACAAAAGGGAGAAGAGGTACAGGAAGGACAAGAGGGACAATTAGGGCAAGATGGCTAAGAGGACTAGAAGGATAAGAGGGGAAAGAGGGAGAAGCAAGGACAAGCAAGGACAAGCAAGGACAAGCAAGGACAAGCAAGGACAAGCAAGGACAAGCACCGAATCCTTTAAAATGAAAAATGTAAAGGTTAACAATTTATTATAATATTATCCATTTCCTATTCTAAATTTATTGAGATAATCTAAATACAATTTATGTAATTTAAAACTTAAATTGTATCTTAATGTAGGGGGAGATGGATTTGAAGAAGAACACTAAAAAATTATTAGCTGCTTTTACAGCATTTGCATTTGTTATGCTTTTAATGCCTATTAAAAGTGTTTTTGCATTAGCTGAAGCATCGCCAAACAAGCCTCAGATAACTCATAATCAATGGGGTACTGATGTTGATGGTAATTACGACATCACTTGTAGTATGTGGTATGGAAATAATGCTACAAGTTATAAAATTTACGAAAGATTTGGACCAAACAGTGATTTTAAGGTCATAAAAGAAGGAAAGCTTGAAGATAAAACTCCGAGTGCACAATCTATAGTAACTGAAGTTCGTGGAAGACAAAATTCAGGTACTTATTACTATTATGGAGAGTTTACAAACAGTTTTGGAACTACTAAGACAGATACAATTTCTGTAGTAGTAGGGAGCAATGGTAATGCAAAGATAGTAATAGATAAGGTTGATGATAATGGAGTAAGTTCACAATTTACAATAAATCAAGAGACTGTTAGTTATAAACTAGCTAATCCTAAAAGCACAGATAGTACTTTTAAAGTAATATCAAACAATACTTCTGTAGCAAAAGCAGAGGTTGTTGATGGTAACATTTTGAAAGTAACAGGAATTAGTGAAGGAAGAAGTGGTCTTAGAATTATTGATAATAAAACTTCTGATGAGAGACAAATTGGAGTGAGGGTAAAAGATAAATCAGGTAATTTACCTAAGATGCCTAAGTACTTATCAGTAGGACAAGTTTCTGAAGATAAAGAAGAAGATTTAAATTTTTGGAGAGATACATCAAATGATTTAACTAATAAAAGGACAGACATAAGATATATATACATAAACGGTGGTCCATTTAAAGGTTGGAGAAGTTGGACAAGCGAAGATGGAGCTAGAGCTAAAACTTTTATAAACGAAAGTTTAAAGATGGGTATGATTCCGTTCTTTGTTTATTATAATATTCCAGATAATGATGAAGGGTATGAAGTAGATTTAAAACATATTAATGATAAATCTTATATTGAAGGATATTTTAAAGATTTAAAATATTTCTTAGATATATGTAAAGAATATGGTAAAGATGAAACTATAGGAATGATTTTTGAACCAGACTTTCTAGGATATATGATGCAACAATCTAATAAATCACCAGAGGAAATACCAGCACTTGTTGAAGCTGCTTATTCTTCAGGAGTATTAGAAAAAGGCAAAGACCCAGACTTTTCTAATAATGTTAAGGGTTTAGTTCAAGCTATAAACTATACAGTAGATAAGTATTATAAAGAGGCCTATAACGGATGGCAATTTAATATTTGGTCTTACTCAAGCCCAGAAGTTCCAGGACAAGGAATACTTCACAAAACTGAGTTTTTAGGATGGGATTCAGGAAGAAAATTTATTAAAGATGTTGCAACTCAAACTGCAAATTATTATAAAAGTGCAGGGATAAATAGCTACGGAACAGACTTTATATCTATAGATAAATACGGGTTAGATGGAGCTTATGAAGATGGGGCAGCAAGTAATCCACAAAAAGCTAAGTGGTTTTGGAATGCAGATATTTGGGACAACTATCTTTTATATACAAAAACATTGCATGAGCAAATGAGTATGCCAGCTATTTTATGGCAAATACCTGTTGGACATATAAATAATTCAACTACGAAGAGTCCATATACAGGTGGAAACTTTAAAGAATTAGAAAATAAAGCAGGCTACTATGAAGATTCTGCTACAAGTTATTTCTTTGGAGATACATTTAAAAGTGGAAATGCTGATAGGTTAAAGTACTTTAGTCAAAACGAAGCTAAGGATCCAAGTTTAAAAGTAAGTGGAGATACTGTAACTTGGGGACGTCATATGGATTTAGCTAAAGACTCAGGTATAGTTTCAGTTTTATTTGGAGCTGGAGTTGGTGCGTCAACTGATGCAGTAGGTTCTCCTCCAACAGATGATTACTTCTGGATTACAAAGGCTCAAGAATATTATAAGAATCCTTTAATGCTAAGTAGTAATGCTTTTGATGTTTCAAATTCTTCTTCAGGGAGTAGTAGGGAATCAAAAGATTTACCGTTAAAACCAGTAGTTAAAGGATCTAATTTAGAAAGTGATGGAAACTATAGTATAAATATAGAGATACCAAAAGACTCTAAAGGAAAGACTTATAAGCTATATGAAAACGGAAAAACAGTAAAAAGTGGTGATGTTAAAGATTCAAGTAGTATAGAATATAAGGTTTCAAATAAAGAGACAGGCACTTATATGTATAGTGCAGATTTAATTAATGATAACGGAACTACTTCAAGTAGTATAGTAACTATTAATGTTAAAAATAATATAGTTCCAGAAGTAGTAGTGCCAAAGGCTGGTGAAATAACAGCATCTAGCCTTAAAAATGATGGTAACTACAGTATAAATATAAATATTCCAAAAGAATCAAACGGATTAACTTATGAGCTTTTAGAAAATGGACGTATAGATAAAAGTGGAGAAGTTAATAAGGCTTCACAAAATATAAAGTTTGATTTTACAAACAAGGATTCTGGAGAATATATATACAAATTAATCATAAAAAATAAAGATGGACAAAGTGTTAGTAACGAAATAAAGGTAACTTGTGATAATAAAAATGTAAAAAAAGGTGTTAACGTTGATTTAAAAATAGTATCAGATTGGGGTGGTAATGCAAATTACGACTTAACAATAAAAAATGATACAGGAAAAGATATATCTAAATGGGAATTAACATTTAAAAGTGATAAAAAAATAATTTCTAATTGGAATGCTGATTTAAAGTATGAAAATGGAGTATACAAAATAACTCCGAAAGCATGGAACAGTTCACTTAAAAATGGTGAAAAAATATCTTTAGGTGGAGCCTGTGAAGGGGGAGAAAAAACAATTAACTTAAAAGATATTAATGTAACTTACAAATAATTTGAAATAAGCAAGCCATGATTATGGAATATTTTAAGGATATAGATAATCAGGGCTTGTTTTTTCTTATTTGGGAATATTTTGACTTAATAAATAATAACTATTACATAACTTTAATTTGAAATTTAATATAAATAATAAAAATACGAAAAAATATCAATTAATATTAATTATCTTTTAACAAGTAAAACAAGGTGTTTTAAATATTACTTTTTTATGATAGTATTTCTTATCGAAAGGATTCGGTAACTAATTAGTTAAAAATTTAATAAAGGCACTTATGAGGTGAAATATGGAAGAAAACTGCAACTCGCTTAAGTATTTAGTAGTATATGAAGGAAACAAAATTGTAGCTAAAGATTATGAGAGTTTAATAGACGTATTTATAGAAATAGATGAAATGCTAACTTTTGATGAAAAGAAGGATATATTCTTAGGATATATTAAATTAATATTAGCATTAAATTCAGAAAAATCTTTAGACTTAGATGAGGAAAGTAATACTAAACTATTTAACATTGATGACGTAGATTCAACTATAGACATATTAAATGAATTAAGAATTGCTAAGATTTTTAAAGTATATTCTTAAAATGACAGTTAAGCGAATCGAAATGAATCTTAAAAGAAAACTAGGAATTATAATTTATAAAAGATGCAACTATAAAAATTGCATCTTCTTTTACGTGTTCGTAATTATAAAATTAAGAAAATAAAAATTGCTTACTATAACTATACATAATAAAAAAATTGTTTTACTATAAATATGTGAAGAAATTCAATTTAAGGGGAGAAGAGTTATTATATGGATAGTGAGTCTAATAACATAATTGAGAAGTCGCATAAGCGAAGTGAGAAATATGGTGTAAATAGAGAATGGGTAAGCTCTAAAAAAGTATTAGATGTAAGTAAAATTAATCTAGTACTTAAAGAAAATCAAGACTTAGTTAAAAAAGCTAAGGTCTATATGGATATGTTTAATGATGTGTTAAAGGATGAAAATTTTATAATTATATTAACTGATAAAGATGGATGCATACTGAATATAGCAGGTGCAACAGGTGCTATACAAGCATTTGAAAGGTTAAATATTAAAGTTGGAATGTATATGGATGAAAAGAGTATTGGAACTAATGCTATGGGGATCGCTATAGAAGAAGATAGAGCGGTTCAAGTTACAGCAGAGGAGCATTACATAAATATATTTCAAACATTAACTTGTTCTGCAGCACCTATCCACGGAAAAGATGGGGAGATTATAGGAAGTTTAAATCTAACTGCTCAGTGGACAGAGAAGCATCCACATTCTTTAGGGTTAGTTATATTTGGAGTTAAAGCTATAGAAAATGAATTAGATAAAATTCATTCTAAGGAAATTTTAGATAAAACCTATAATTATATGGGAAGTATTATGGATAATACAGATAAGGGGCTTATACTTATAAATGATTTTGGGAAAATAAAAAAGGTAAATAAGTTAGCTTTAGAAATTCTTTGTGGTGATGAAAAAAAGTTAATCGGTAAAAGAATAGCTAATATAATTCCAAATTGGGAAAACATAATAAATGGATTTAGAACAAATTTATATAATGTATACACTAAAGATATAAAATTAAATTTTGATAATTCTCATAAAACATTAATAGTAGTTAAACCTATAATTCTTAAAGAAAAACTTATAGGTGCAATAGTAACTTTGAGTAAAGAAGAAGATGAGTATAAAAATAATAACACTGGGGCATATAAATCTTTTGATGATATTATAGGCGAAAGTGATGCTATTTGTAATGTTATTACAAACTGCAAAGTTATAGCAAACAGCCCTTCAACTATATTAATTCAAGGGGAGAGCGGTACAGGAAAAGAAGTTTTTGCCCAAGCTATTCACAATTATAGCTACAGGCGTGATAAAAAGTTTGTTCCTGTAAACTGTGGAGCTATTCCGAAAAGCCTTATAGAAAGCGAACTCTTTGGATATGAAGAAGGGGCCTTTACTGGAGCTAAAAAAGGTGGCAAGCAAGGAAAGTTTGAACAAGCTGATGGAGGAACTATATTTTTAGATGAAATAGGTGAGATGCCAATAGAGATGCAAGTTCATTTACTTAGAGTTATTCAAGAAGGTAGAGTAACTAGAGTTGGTAGCGATAGAGAAATACCAGTAGATGTTAGGATAATTGCTGCAACTAATAAAAACTTAAAAGAAGAGGTAAGAAATAAGAGGTTTAGGGAAGATTTATATTACAGGTTAAGCGTAATTCCAATAACGCTTCCACCGCTTAGGGAAAGACTTGGTGATATAAGCCGTCTTATAGATCATTTCTTTTTGATGAAATCATTAAAGTTAAATAAACCTAACTTGATTTTAGATGAATCTATAAAAGAAAAATTATTAAAATATAAATGGCCAGGTAATATTAGAGAATTAGAAAATTGCATTGAAAATATAGTTAATTTAGATGGCTGTATGAGTTACGATATCCTTAATAAGAAGGATTTTATTTATGATGATATTGTTAAAAATAAAACAAATGATGGAGAGAAGATAATTAAAATAGATTTAGAAAAATATAAGTCTATGAAAGAAATAGAAAGAGATATTATTATTAAAGCTATAGATTATAACAATAATAATATAAGCAAAACAGCTAAAGAACTTGGTATGAGTAGAAATACTTTGTACTATAAATCAAAATGATTTGAAGAGTATGAATGATGTTTTTATTAAAAAAAGAAAAACCTAGTTTAATGTTATGATGTATTGTTGGTAAATATATTATTTTATATAGGCTCGTACTTTTATAAGGTACGAGCCTATAATTTTAATATATTAAACAAAGGTTTTTTTTATAATAAAATAATTTAGAATAGTTAAAAAGGTAAAATAAAGGGTTTCTAATTATTTTCAAATAATCACATGATTTTAATTAAAAATACAAGCCTTTAACTAGATAAAATTAATATAGATTGATTTAAATAAAAAATACCAACAATTAATCATAACAATTGATAAGTTAATAGAAATAAATTTAAAGTATATTCACTTAACCTTAAATGAACAAAAATGAATTTTATTTTAAAAAAATAAACAAAAGGTTAAAAGGTTCAATTACAGGGCTTGTTTCATTGAATAAAAAATCCTAGATTGTTAGAATTTAATATATAGATTAAAAAGAGAAAGAAAATACTAAAGATTCGAGGGGTAAAAATGAAGAGCAAAAAGATAAAAGTCTTAATTGCAATTGGTGCTATTGCAAGCACTATAGCGATTACACCAATAACTACAGCGAATGCAGATACATTAAATACAAATGAACCTGCAAACACTTCAAAAGATAGTGCTAAAATTACAGAAAAAACTAAACAAGAAAATTTAGTAAAAGAAACTAAAAACCAAATGTTCAAAACGGAAAATACTATAGATTTAGCAAAAACAAATACAGATAAAGAATCGGTAAAAAATGCTATTGATGAATTTGTTAAAGTTAAAATCTCAAAAGAGTTAGTAGAACTTCAAAAATTCCAAAAGATAAATGAATATCAGTTTAATTCATTAACAGATTTAATTTCAAAATTACCAAAAGATGAGCAAAAAGAAGTTATAAGTTATTTTAAAGATGAAATGACTAAATACTTTACAGTTAAAGACACCGTAAAAGATAATTTAGAGACTAAAGTGAAAAATCTTTCAGTAAAAGATGTTTCAAAAGAGGAAAATAAAACTTCAGATAAAACAGAATTAAAAGCCGATTCTAAGGAAGAAGCAAAATTAGATAATAAATCTTCAGATAAGTCAGAAGATACTACTGATAAAACTAAGGACAAGCAACAGGATAAGAATAAGGATAAACAACAAGATAATACTGGGGAAAAGCAAGGTGGCAAACAGGACAAGCATCAAGGGGACAAGGAAGTAAAGCCAGAAGCTAAACCTACAGATAAGGAAATAGATAAGCCAAAGGGACAACCAAATGATAAAGGTGAAGCTAAAGAAGAGGGTAAGACTTCAGATAAGACAGAGTCGAAAACTGAAACAAAACCAGAAAACAAACCAGAGAATAAACCAGAAGCTAAGCCAGAAACTAAGCCAGAAACTAAGCCTGAAACAAAACCAGAAACTAAGCCTGAAACAAAACCAGAGACTAAGCCAGAAGAGAAGCCAGAAGAGAAGCCAGTAAAACTAGAAAATAAATTTCATTCAGCGATTCAAGAAAAGCTTTATCATTATTTATTAAATAGCGATAATAGAAAATCAATTTTTAAAGAAGCTGTAAGATTACATGATGGTAATGCTAGTAATACTTGTGTTTACTTTGCATCAGAAGCTCTTCGTAGAATCGGTGTTGATATTCCTAAATATATAGCTTACACAACTAAATTAGAAGAACAATTAGTTAAAAGAAGCTGGGTTAAAACTAGTGATCTAGATTCATTAGAACCTGGGGATATTTGTTTTGCTGGAGAAGCTCATACTTATGTGTTTATGGGGTGGGCAGATAGAGCTAAACATATTGCAGAAGTTGCAGATAACCAAGTTTATAGATTCGGGGATCATTACCATAACAGAGGACTTTATACTGGATACGATGTAACGCCTACAACTCACTACTACAAATATGTTCAAGGTGCTTTTGAAAAAGAAGATAACCTAAAAACAGTAGCAAAAGGAAAGGTTTCTGTTAGTTCTTATTTAAACGTAAGAAGTGATGCTTCAACATCAGCTAGAGTTTTAGGGAAAGTATACGGAGGAGACTCTGTCAACATATTAGGAAAAGATGGCGAGTGGTATAAAATAGATTTTAATGGTGACGATGGATATGTTTTTGGAACATATATTAAAGATATAGAAAAAGTAACTCATAAAGAAGAGGCTAAGCCTGTAGTAGTCGTTAAGCCTATAGAAAAGCCAGTAGATAAAGAAACTAAACCAAGTGATAGTAAAGAAATCGCAAAACCAGATGTTAAACCTGAAGCTAAGCCAGATGAAAAAGAAGAAACTAAACATATAAAAATTGAACATTCTGAAGGTAGAGTAGTTAATATATCTTCATACTTAAATGTAAGAAGTGATAATTCAACTAATAGTAGAATAGTTGGTTCTCTTAGAAATGGAAGTAAGGTTTCTGTAAAAGGGAAAGATGGAGATTTTTATAAAATTGACTTTAATGGAAGAGATGCTTATGTTTATGAAAAATATTTAAGCGTTAAGACTTGGACTGAAGATAAGGTTATAAAGGTTGTTCATATAGACTCTAAAGACGAAAACAAAAAGAATGATGATAAAAAAGAAGAAACTAAGAAGCAAGAAGTAAAAACTTCGTTAGTTGGTACTATAAGAGTTCATACTTATCTAAATGTAAGAAATGATGCATCTACAAATAGTAGAGTAATTGGAAGATTAAAAAATAATGATAAAGTAGATATAATTAAAAAACATGGTTCTTTCTATGAAATTAAGTTTGGTGGAAAGACTGGATATATCCATAAAGATTACGTAAGTGTTAGAACTATAACTGAAAATTTTTCTAAATCAGAAGATAGAAATGATAAGATTGAATCTAATAATAAGGTTGGAAGAGTAGTTAATGTAACTAGCAATTTAAGAGTTAGAGATGGGGCTTCAACTAGATATTTAGTTAAAGGATACTTAAGTCCAAATGCTACAGTTAAAGTAGTTGACTCTAAAGACGGATGGTATAAGATTAAGTATAATGGCGGGTACGGTTTTGTAAGTAGTGACTTTATAAAATTAATATAGTAAATCTTATGTTAAGGTAGCTTAAAATTATTTTAAGCTACCTTATTTTAATTGAATCCAAGCTACGTTATTTAGTCTGCTTGGTGAGGTTTCATTTATAGTACCATCAAACATAACAGTAAATTTCATTCCAGGTTCTATTTTCTTTATTTTAATTTTTTCTCCAGATGATGCGAATAAATCAATTCCTTCTGTATTTATTAAAGTCTTATTTCCTATTAGTTCGTGAGCAGAACTCGTATATCCTTTAGCAACTATATCCATAGTTTCAATATTATTTTCAAGTACAACTAAATCTAAAGTTTCTATGCAGTTTGATCTTTCATCTTTTTCACAACTTAAAAATAAAAAAGAAGAAAATATTATTAAAAATAAATATAGATTTTTATGTTTCATAATAATACCTCCAAAAAAATTAGTTCAATATTATTATAAACTAATTGTAAATAATTTCCAAATAGTTTAGTATAAATATTATCAAGATAAATTAAATGAACAGAAACTAAGATATGTACTAAATTAGTACATTGTACTAAATTAGTACAGCTTATGTTAATTAGTGTACTAAAATAGTACATACAAGAAAAAGCTATAAAATACTTTGTTAAAAAAATGACTATTTTAGACGTTTTCATAAGAATGTGTCATTTTGGCATACTATTTGCTAAATATTATAGGCGAGGGAAAAATTTTTGATTATATAAAGGTATTAGGAGGAGAGAATTATGGGAAGATTTACATTACCTAGAGATATCTATCATGGAAAAGGATCTTTAGAAGTATTAAAAGGATTAGAAGGAAAGAAAGCAATGATCGTTATGGGCGGTGGCTCTATGAGAAGATTTGGTTTCTTACAAAGAATAGAAGATTATTTAAAAGAAGCTGGAATGGAAGTTGAAGTTTTTGATGGAGTAGAATCAGACCCTTCTGTTGAAACTGTTATGAGAGGCGCAGAAGCTATGAAAAAATTCAATCCAGATTGGATAGTTGGACTTGGTGGGGGTTCACCAATAGATGCAGCTAAAGCTATGTGGATTTTCTACGAACATCCAGAATTTACTTTTGAGGAAGCAATAGTACCATTTGGATTACCAAAATTAAGAAATAAAGCTAGATTTATAGCTATAGCTTCAACTAGTGGAACTGCTACAGAAGTTACTGCATTCTCAGTTATAACTGATTACAATGCTAAGATTAAATATCCTTTAGCTGATTTTGAAATAACACCAGATATTGCAATAGTAGATCCAGAACTTGCTGAAACTATGCCACCTAAATTAGTTGCACATACTGGAATGGATGCTATTACACATGCGATAGAAGCATATGTTTCAACTATAGCAGATAACTATACAGATCCACTAGCATTACATGCAATTGAAATGGTTAGAGATTATATAAAACCTTCATTTGAAGGAGACATGGCTGCAAGAGATGAAATGCATGATGCTCAATGTTTAGCAGGTATGGCATTTAGTAACGTATCTCTTGGAATAGTACATTCTATGGCTCACAAAATAGGGGGAGTATTCCACGTACCACACGGTTGTGCTAACGCTATATTACTTCCATCAGTTATTCAATATAACGCTAAAGAGTGCGGTGAAAGATATGCAAAAATAGCGAAGAGATTAAATCTTCAAGGGGAAACTACAGAAGAACTTGTAAATTCATTAGTTAAATTAATAAGAGATTTAAATAATGAATTAAATATTCCAGCATCATTTAAAGAATATGGAGTAGATGAAAAAGAGTTCGCTGAAAATGTTAAATATATGGCTAAAAATGCAGTCCTAGATGCATGTACAGCTACAAACCCAAGAAAAATCGATGATGAAACTATGGAAAGATTATATAATTGCACATTTGTTGGAGAAGAAGTTGATTTTTAATAATTTATATTCATAATTTAAGATACTTCTAAATTAGTAAAGGCTCTCGCATTTATATACGGGAGCTTTTATTTAAGTACATAAAAGTTATGATAAAAAGGGGAGTTTATTATGTATAAGATTTTAAAGAAAGAAAAATTAAACGATAATACGTTTCTTATGGATATAGAAGCAAAGAGAGTTAGTAAAAGCGCAAAGCCAGGTCAATTCATTATTATAAAAAATGATGAAAAGGGAGAGAGAATTCCTTTAACTATAGCAGATTTTGATAAAGAA
This sequence comes from Clostridium sp. LY3-2, assembly GCF_024705715.1. Taxonomy (NCBI): domain Bacteria; kingdom Bacillati; phylum Bacillota; class Clostridia; order Eubacteriales; family Clostridiaceae; genus Clostridium; species Clostridium sp. LY3-2. The sequence continues at coordinate 58,653 of NZ_JAMDLQ010000015.1, read as the reverse complement.
AAAGGAACTGTATCTATAGTTTTTCAAGTTGTAGGTAAAGGAACTAAGGATTTAGCGAATTTTGAAGTAGGAGATAGTGTATCTGATTTTGTTGGACCACTAGGAAGACCTTCTGAATTTGTATCTGAAAATATTGAAGATTTAAAAAAGAAAAAATTCGTATTTATAGCTGGAGGAGTTGGGGCAGCTCCTGTATATCCTCAGGTTAAATGGATGAAAGAACACGGAATTGATGTTGATGTAATAATAGGTGCAAGAAGCAAAGATATATTAATTTTAGAATCAGAAATGAAAGAAGTAGCAGGAAATCTTTATATATCTACTGATGATGGTTCTTACGGATTTGACGGAAGAGTTACTGACCTTTTAAAGGACTTAGTAGAAAATAAAGGTAAACACTACGATGAAGCTATAGTAATAGGTCCTATGATAATGATGAAGTTTATGTGTATGTTAACTAAAGAATTAAATATACCTACTATAGTAAGTTTAAATCCAATTATGGTTGATGGCACTGGTATGTGCGGTGCTTGTAGAGTTACGGTTGGAGAGGAAATTAAATTTGCTTGTGTTGATGGACCTGAGTTTGATGGTCACAAGATAGATTTTGATGAAGCTATGAGAAGACAAACTATGTATAAAACAGAAGAGGGAAGAAAAATCCTTAAAGAAAAAGAAGGAGACACTCATCACGGTGGTTGTGGACATTGCGGAGGTGAAAAGTAATGGATATGAATGAGAGAATGGTTAGAGTAGCAGTTAGGGAGCAAGACCCAAAGGTTCGTGCTACTAATTTTAAAGAAGTGTGCTTAGGGTATAACGAAGAAGAGGCAATGAAAGATGCTAAAAGATGTCTTAAGTGTAAAAAGCCAATGTGTAGACAAGGCTGCCCTGTATCAATTGATATACCAGGCTTTGTTAAAGAAGTTGCAGAAGGAAACTTTGAAGAAGCAGCTAAAATTATTGCAAAATATAGTGCACTTCCAGCTGTTTGTGGAAGAGTTTGTCCTCAAGAATCTCAATGTGAGGGAAAATGTGTTTTAGGAGTAAAGGGTGACTCTGTTTCTATAGGAAAGCTAGAAAGATTCGTAGCAGACTGGGGTAGAGAACACAACATAGATCTTTCAACTAAGGAAGAATCAAAGGGTAAAAAAGTTGCAGTTATAGGGAGCGGACCAGCTGGTCTTACTTGTGCTGGAGACTTAGCAAAACTTGGATACGATGTAACTATTTTTGAAGCGCTTCATGAACCAGGCGGAGTTTTAGTTTATGGTATTCCAGAATTTAGACTTCCAAAGGAAACTGTAGTAAAAGGTGAGATTGATAATATCAAAAAGCTTGGTGTAAAGATTGAGACTAACGTTATCATAGGAAGAACTATAACTATAGATGAGCTTTTAAATGAAGAAGGTTTTGATGCTGTATTTATAGGTTCTGGTGCTGGACTTCCTAGATTTATGGGAATAGAAGGCGAAAATGCTAACGGAGTATTTTCAGCTAACGAATATTTAACTAGAGTAAATCTTATGAAAGCTTTTAAAGATGATTATGAAACTCCTGTTAGAACTGGAAGTAAAGTAGCTGTAGTAGGAGGCGGAAATGTTGCTATGGATGCAGCTAGAACTGCACTTAGACTTGGCGCTGAAACTCATATTGTATATAGAAGAAGTGAAGCTGAACTTCCAGCTAGAATAGAAGAAGTTCACCACGCTAAAGAAGAAGGGATTATTTTTGATATTTTAACTAATCCTACAGAGATATTAACAGATGAAAACGGATGGGTATCTGGAATGAAATGCGTAAAAATGCAACTTGGTGAACCTGATGAATCTGGAAGAAGAAAACCAGAAGTTATTAAAGGGTCTGAGTTTGTTATGGATGTAGATACAGTTATAATGTCTCTTGGAACTTCACCAAACCCTCTTATTTCTTCAACTACAGAAGGGCTTGAAATAAATAAGAGAAAATGTATAGTTGCAGAAGATGAAACAGGTAAAACTTCAAGAAAAGGAGTTTATGCAGGGGGAGATGCTGTAACTGGAGCCGCAACTGTAATATTAGCTATGGGTGCAGGTAAAGATGCAGCTGCTGCTATAGATGAGTATTTAAGTAACTTATAGTTTAAAATAAAATCTTTTTAAAAATTAAAGGAACTCTTTTTAGAGTTCCTTTAATTATATAGATATCTGATTATTTTAATTTTCCATCTTCTATTAATCTATTAGCTACGTAAGCTGCAACTTCACCTGTTATTTTTATGCAGTGAGCTTTTCTTTCAGGTGAATTGAATTCTTTAAAGTCTTTTGTCATAACTCTACAGCATGTACTTTTATACATCTCACGGATATAATCGTGTAGAGCTTTTGATTCTTCAAACATTTTATCGTTCATAGGTTCTAAATGATTTCTTCCATAAACCATTCCAAGTGCCATTACTCCACCACTAACTGCACCACAAAGGCAGCCAGATTTACCTATTCCTACAGGAAATCCAGAAGCTAGTTTAGTTACATCATCTGAAAAAGGTTTCCCTAAAGCATCGTTAATAGTTTTAACAACAGCTTCTGAACAGAAGAATTCTCCTCTTTCAAAATAACCTTCAGCAATTTTTCTGATTTCTTCTACTCTTTCTTTATTTGACATAAGTTATCTTTCCCTTCTAAGTAAAATAAGTTAAATTACAAATTCATTATACACTAAATCTATGTTACTAAATTGTAAAAGGATGAATATTATCTTCCCTATTTAAAATATAATAATTATAATTAAACTTATGTTGTAGAAATGGAGGTAATAGATGAAGAAAATGATTAAAGTATTAATTTGTGCAATTATTGTATTATTAGTTTTAGTATTAGGTTATGTTTGCTTTATGATAGTAACAGATTATAAACCAGAACCTATAGAAAAAGTTAATATAGAGAATAATAGAGAAAAAACGGTTAAATTAAATAAAGAATATACACTAACTACATTTAATATAGGTTATGCAGGAATGGATAAAAACGTTGATTTCTTTATGGATGGCGGAAAGATGTCTAGGGCTATAAGTGAAGAAGCTGTTAAAGCTAATTTAAATGGGATAGAAAATATAATGAAAGAAAAAAACTCAGATTTTTATTTTCTGCAAGAAATAGATAAAAAGGCAAGTAGAAGTTTTAACGTAAATGAAGTAGAAAGTGTTAATAATAATTTTAAAGATTATAGCACTTCTTTTGCAAAGAATTTTGATGTTAAATGGGTTCCCCTTCCTATAACTCATCCTCACGGAAGAGTTTTAAGTGGAATAATGACATTATCTAAATACTCTTTTAATAGTGCAGATAGATACGATTTACCAGGTAAAGAATCTTACTTTAGACAACTTGGTGATTTAGATAGATGTATGCTTGTAAATAGAGAAAAATTAGAAAATGGAAAAGAATTTGTTTTAATTAATGTGCATCTTTCAGCTTTTGATAAGGGTGGAAAAGTTAGAAAGGTACAACTTGCATTTATTAAAAAGTTCGTTTTAGAAGAATATAATAAAGGAAATTATGTTATTTTAGGTGGAGACTTTAATAACCAGCTCCCAGGAACTGATGCTTTTAATTTTAAAACTACAGAAGGTCTTCCAGATTGGATTCAAAAACTACCAGAAGATTTCACGCCTAAAGGATTTAGTATCTATTCAGATAAATTTACTCCAAGTAACAGAACAGTAGAAAAACCGTATGTTGACGGAGAAAATTTAAAATCAGTAATAGATGGATTCTTAGTTTCTGATAATATAAAGGTTAAAAGTATAAAAGGAAAAGACTATAATTTCGAATATAGCGATCACAACCCTACAACATTAACATTTGAATTAAAATAATTTTTTAAACCTAACTATATTTTTGTAGTTAGGTTTTTCTTTATAAAAATATGTTATATAGAAATAGTTATTTAAAATTGTATGGAAGAAATGTAAATTTTTAAAAAGGTTAATAGAAAGGTAAAATATTTATTTTAATATAAAAAGGAGGAGATGATTTTTTATGAAAAACAAATTAACATTAGCAGAAAAATTAGCATTATTAATAATGGATAGAGATAAATACGATTTAAATATTTTAGAAGATAGAAGAGTTAGAAGAAATATCTTAGGGTGCATTATAACAGAGATGATAAATAAAAACGCTTTATATGTAAGTGATGGATTCTTAGAAGTTTATGATGGAAATGTACCACTTAATAGATACGAAGAATATGTTAGTACTATAATAAGTGAAGATATTTTTGAAGTAGAAGAAGTTATTGAAGGGTTAGACCAAAAGACAGAATATAGCTTTATTATAGATAAATTAATAGATAATCTAAGAGATTATGAAGTTATAAAAGGAGAGGAAGAAAATTATCATTACGAAGTAAATAGAGATGTTATAGGTAGAATAATTAAAAGTATAGAAGAAAATCTAGATGTTTATAAAATAGTTAATAATGATGATTTAGCTTTAATGCTTTATTTTTACTACACAAAAATTGCAAAATATTATTTAAGCAAAGATGAAGTAAAAAAATTAAAAGAAAAATTAGATAATTTTAAAGATGATAAAGTTTATAATTTTGTTTTAGAAGAAGGGATAGATAGAGTTCCTAAAAAATATAGTACATCAGGAGACTCTAGAAAAAAATTAAATAAAGGGGATATAATAGCTTTTTCAAGTGAATTATTCTTTTAATAAAGTGTTTAGGTGATTATATATGAAAAAGAAGCTCTTTAGTAGTCTTTTAATATTTTTATTATTAGCTTTAGCCTTTATTTCTTGTGAAAATGCAAAAGATAAAACTATAACTTATAAGGAAAATAATAAAAATATAAATAAATCAAATTTAAGTTTAGAAAATTGTAGTTTTTCTGTAGAACCTAGATATGATTTACCTATAAAAGAAGAAAAGAAATGTTTACTAAAGCAGTTCGAAAGAATGAAAAATAAAAGTGAAAACTTATATTATAATAAAAAAACTTTAGGTGAAATTTTTGAATCTGAAGATAAAGACTTTACAATGTGGGACGATAAACTTAATGAGATCGGCGATTACTTAGGAAAAAACTTAAATAAGAAGGATTACGTAAAACTTAAAGAAGAAGAAAAGAAATGGGTTGTAAACCGCAAAATTAATGCTCATAATGCGGCGAATAAACTAAAATCTCAAAAAAATGAGCAAGTGGTATATACTAAATCTCTTATAGATAGCACAAGAAAAAGATGTTATGAAATAGTAAATAAATATATGAATTAAATTTGTGGTAAAATATTGTTAAGAAGCATCTTAGGGTTTGTAGAATTAAAGGAGGGATAAGTATGTATGCTGTAGATTTGTTTTTAGATGAGAAATCGTCGGAATACATAAAGAGTATATGGAGAGAACTATCAAAAAATAAAATTGGATCAGGGCTTGATAACGTGAAGCTTTTAGAGCCTCATATAACCCTTGCAATTTATGATGAAATTAATAATTTAGATGATTTTATAAATAGATTACGTGATTTTTCTAAAGGTTTAAAGAGTATGAAAAGTAGGTTTGACATTTTAGGATCATTTCCAACTACAGGAACTTGTTTGATTTCGCCTATGATAACAGAAGAGATTTTAAGCATGCATAGGGATTTTTATAAAGTTATGAAAGATTATGATTATAGTGCACGTGAATTTTATAAACCAGAAAGATGGAATCCTCATTGCAGCTTAGCTAGTGGTCTTAGCTTAGAAGAACTAAAAAAGGTATTAGACTACGCTTTAAATGTGTTTGTTCCTTTTGAAGGGGCATTTTATGGTATAGGTTTATATGATTTAAAAACTGATAAGCTTGGAAAAGTTATAAAAAGTAAAAGGTTATTTTAAATCTATCAATCAATTAAGACTAATTTAAGAATTATGTGAAATAAATCTAGTATAATAGTATATAATTATTAGTAAGAGTAGTTTGTTTGTTAGGGGTGAAGATTGGTGGAAGATTTAAATAAAGAAGATGAACTTAAAATAGAAGAAGATATAAAAAGAACTAAGAAAAAAATGAGGATTGCATTGATAGTTATGGTCGTAGCCCTTATAGTTTTAGGATTCTTTTTATATAATACATCAGGACAAATTTTCTCAAAGATAATGGGAAGTTAAAATAATTAGGCAATGAAAAAATAAATTTAATTTATTTTTCCATTGCCTTTATTATATTGTTACATTTATTTCGTAATCTTCAGAGTTTTCTTTAGCTTCTAAAAGTCTAGAAATCCCTTCCATATCTATTATAGTTAAAGTAAAATCAGTATTTGAATTAATTGATTTTATATAATCTTTTGCAGCTTCACTAACGGATCCTATAGTTATTATAATGCCTTCTTTAACATTATCTGAAACCATAGCGCCAATTAGGCTTTGACAAGGGTCTAACCCTATAGTTAAAGTATCTTCTTTTATATTTCTTTTACATTTTACATAGATCTTTTCAGAATCTAAAGTATTTAATATAAAATCTGCACCGCTAGAAAGATCAGAGTAAGGATCTTCTATACTTAATATATTAGAATTCCCGTCAAATAACCATTTACAAAACCCTTCGAATTCAAATCTAGATAGTTTGTTTATATTTTCTTTTTTAACTTTCAAAGAAAAATTATAATTTTGCTCTTTATATTTAGTAAGCCTATTTAAAATAGGGTATATAGCTTTTAATAGCATCATAAATGCTATAAATAATAAAATAAATTTAAGTGAACTAAACATAAAACACCTCCCTTATAAAAGATTATTGACAAAAAATTGGAATTTAATCATTTACTTAGATATAATAATAAGAAGTATTTTAGTGGGGTGATATTTATGATAAATAAAAGGTCTTTTTCTAAAGTAAGCGAAAGATACAAAGATTCTTTAGTATTAAAAAGTGAAGAGGAGTATTTATTTTCTAATATATTTAATTCTATAAAAAGATTATTTGGTGAAAGTGAAAATACATTAAAAAATCTTCCTTTAGATACAATAAATAATTACAAATCAAAGCCAAACAAAGTTCTATTCTTTTTAGTTGATGCCTTCTCTTATGAATTTTACGATTTATATAAAGAGGATTTTAAAAGCTTTAAAACTATAGAAAAAGAAGGAGTAGTATCTAAAATTTTAGCACAATTCCCGTCATCTACTACAGGAGAAATTACAACTGCCCTTACAAACATGCCGGTGCATGAGCATGGTATTTATGAGTGGTATTATTATGAAAAGTTTTGTGATAATAATATAAGTGCATTTTTATTTAAAGAAACAGAAAGCGATATTTATGAAAATTTAGCTAATAAGGGAATAAAACCAGAAGATTTTTTACCAAAAGAAAGTTTCTTTAAAGAACTTTTAAGTTTAAATGTTAAATCAAATGCATATCAACCAAACTATATAAACGATAGTACTTATAGTAAGTATATGTTTAGATACGCTAAGCTAAATAGTTATAAAAATTATGATGAATTATTTAAAATGTTAGAAACGGATTTAAGAAAAGATGATGAAAAGGAATATTATTATGTTTATATTCCAAACATAGATTCAATAGGGCACAAATACGGACCTAAATCCTTAGAGTTTAAATCGGAAATAAATAAATTATTTAAAGAGTTTGATAAATTCTTTATAAATATAAAAGATTTAAATCTAATAGATATAATAATTTCAGCAGACCACGGACAAATAGAAGCTGATTTATCAAAAATGATTTATTTAGATAAAGAAGTTAAAAATATAGAAAGATTTTTAAAGAAAAATAAAAAAGGAGATATCTATTCGCCTTGTGGGTACGTAAGAGATTTATTTTTACATGTAAAAGAGGATAAATTAGAAGACCTTAAAGATATACTTAGTAAAAAGCTAAAAGATAGAGCATTAGTTTTTACTATAGATGAATTATCAGGGCTAGGTGTATTTCCGTATATAAGCGATAGGTTTTATGATAGAGTAGGAAATTTAATTATTATTCCTCTAGATAATAACACGGTTTGGATGTATGAAAGCTTTAATCAAAAAGGAGTTCATGGTGGTTTAAGTAAAAGTGAAATGGAAATACCATTTTTATATTATAGTAAATAAAAAAATCAGTAGGAGGCTTCCTACTGATTTTTTCTAAGCTTTTTTTAATTCTGATTCAAGTTCAAGCATTAAATCTTTAACAGAAACTATTTCTTTTATTTTGTATGCATTTTCACCACAGAAGATAAGTCCATTATCTAAATCACCTTTAACTGAATTAATTAAAGCTTGAGTTATGCAATAAGGAGTATCAGCTGGGTTACAAGGTGTTAAGCAGTTATAACACTTTTGAACTTTGATATTTCCAAGGTTAGTTTTATCTACGAATTTATTTAAAATTGCACGGCCTGGCATTCCGACAGGACTTTTCACTAAGCCAATATCATTCTTTTTAGACTCTACGTAAGCATTTTTAAATTCTATAGAAGCATCACATTCGTGGGTAGCTACAAATCTTGTAGCCATTTGAACTCCGCTAGCCCCTAAAGATAGGTATTTAGATATATCGTATCCGCTGTAAACTCCACCAGCTACAACAACAGGTATCTCTTTGTTGTATTTTGCTTCATATTCTTTTACGTGATTAACTATATCAACTACAGTTTGATCAAAGTTTTCAATATGATTAATTAAGTCATCCTTTTTAAAACCTAAGTGTCCGCCGGCTTTAGGCCCTTCTACTACTACTAAATCAGGTGCAACATCATCGTGTTTATCCCAAAGTTTTAATATAACCTTGCAAGCTTTTAATGAAGATACTATAGGAGCGATTTTTACGTCGCTTCCTTTACAAAGCTTAGGTAATTGAGTTGGCATACCTGCACCAGATATTATTAAATCAACTTTTGCATCGATTGCTGTTTTTACGTATTCTGCGTAGTTTTTAGTAGCAACCATTATATTTGCACCGATTATGCCGTTGTTACATTTTTCTTTTGCTATTTTTATATGTTCTTTTAAAGCTCTTAAGTTAGCTTCTAAAGGATTTATTTCAAAGTCATTTTCTTTATAACCAATTTGTGCTGAAGAAATTATTCCTATCCCGCCTGCATTAGTAACAGCAGAGGCAAGTGATGATAAAGAAACTCCAACGCCCATACCTCCTTGTATTATAGGAAGTTTTGCGATTAGGTTTCCAATTTTTAAAGGTTTGAATTCCATTTTAAAACACCTCATTTATTTTGAAATTTAAATATTTTGATTATCAAAATATATTTTTAATTATAATCTAAAAAGAGAAATTAAACAACAAAAAGTTATTATTGACAGGCTAAAAATATTATGTTAAACTAACAGAGTCTTAGGGGTATGGCTCAATTGGTAGAGTAGTGGTCTCCAAAACCATTGGTTGTGGGTTCAAGTCCTACTGCCCCTGCCAAAAGCACTTAACGTTTGTTAAGTGCTTTTTTTATCGTTAAATGACGAAAAAAGTAGAAATTTGAATGTGTTAATAATTTGTTTAAATTTTTTTTATTAACATTGATTAAAAAATTAAAAAAATATGTATAAAATAAGTACGAATTATATATAAATAGCTTTTAAAAGTCTAAAAAGTAAAAAAATAATATAAAAAGTTAAAATTATATTAAAAAATATGTTATAATCTGAAATATAGAGAGCGGTAGGAGGAATAATATGTATAGAAAAAATATAAAAAAATTGTGTTAATCACAATTTTAGTTATAGCTGTTTCTATAGGGTTTACGACATTATATTTCGGATCAACAAAAACAGAAGCAGAGGGGAACGTTTCTAATGAAAGTTCACAAAGTAAAACGGATGATGTTAATGATGTAGTAAAGACGATAGTAGAAATGAATTATCAGCCTTTAACATCTATGGTAAAAGAAAACACTGAAAAAGGTTATCTTGTAATAGATGCAGATAAAGATACTATAACATGCAACCTTCACAGAATACTTGAAACTGCAAAAAATTTAAAAATCAAAATAACTTTTTTAAATAATGATGGTGTTTTTAATGAAGGAACATCTTTTTTCGAGTTAGTGGAAAAAGATGGACATACTGTATTACCACAATATATAGAAATTGAAGATATTTTAAATCAAAATAACGTTAAAATAATAAGAAATAAAAATGATATTGAAAGTATTGATAAAGAAGATGCTGCATTTATAATTAATAGCGATAATATCAAAACAGATTTTGTAAAGCAATTATCAGATGAAGTAAAAAATTTAGAAGGCAAAGGATATCATTTTAAAGCTTTTGTTTAATAGAAATAGATTCTTTATATTCCATAAATTACTACGTATTCAATTTATCTTATGAGAGATAATAAGAGTGTAAAGTAAATCAAAAGATTTACTTTAACAAAACCAATCGCAAAGGAGATGGACATTATGTCAAAGAACAAAGTTTTAGCAAACTTCAAAAACGAAGTAGCATCTGAACTAGGAGTACCATTCAAAGAGTACAACGGAGATTTAAGTTCTAAACAATGTGGATCTGTAGGTGGCGAAATGGTTAAAAGAATGGTAGAAAAATATGAGGATTCTCTAAAGTAGTTTGTAAGCATATATCGTTAGATATGTTTGTAAGCTGACTCGAAAGAGTTTTAGGGGAGAAATAAAGGGAAATTAGCTTTTATCTAAGCAATTAACCCGATATTTTTACTACCTACAAATTCAAGGGAGGTGCTAAGAAGAAATGTATATTTCATCTTAGCACTTTTCTTTTGCATTAAAGTTAGTTTAATAAGAATTTTAGTTTTTTAGGTATAAGGAGTATGTAAAATATTTTTTATTTTTATTTTTAGTAGGGTATGTGTTGTATTTAATTGTGTGTACAAGATAAAAATATACTACTAAAATGAAATTTACATTCTTTAAATATATAAAGTATAAGAAAACTATTATTAAGTAATGTATTAAAGCTTGTACCTAAATATAAAAATAATAGAAAACTTAAATGATTAAGCATTTTAAAATACTAGAAAAGGTGAAATTTTCGCGATGAATATTTTGGAATACGCAACTAAACCAACTAAAATATCTATCATAATATTTTGTGGCAATCCCTTTAAATGCTTTAAGCCAAGCCTTATGCGATAGATAGACATGATTTAACTCACTATAAACTTGTCTTTTTAACTCAGAAGTAATTTCAAATTTTGTTTTTTTATTAATATTAGTAGCGATAGTTTTAGAATAAACATCAGTTCCAATTAGACTATCTTCTAAATGAAACGGAAATTTTTCTTTGAAATTATTTCTAGCTAAATGAATATTAAATTTATTATCTAATAGAATCTTTCCAAAAATATTATGAGTTAATGATTTCGTACAACATATTAAATGTTTTTTTCTAGTGGGGCTATAAATTTTAGTTCCCTTTCTATTTTCTTTTATCCAATAAGTTTTTATTCCAATATTTATACCTGAATTATCTATTTTATTTTCTTTATTGATTTTTCTAAGTATCTTATGTCTCCAATAAAAGGCAGTCTTTATATTTATTTTAAGAAGGTTTGAACATAATCTGATAGAATAGCCTTTATTAAATAATTCTATATAAGAAGACCAAATTTCATCTGATTTCTTAGAATAATAGCTAACGGATTCATATCTTTTAGAAAAGGTTTTAAGGCAATCTTTACAAAAAAATCTTCTTTTATTTTTATAGAATCCATGTTTTCTAAAATTATTTGAATTGCAATGAGGACAATGGGTAATTTCATTCATAACATCACCTCCATATTAGGATTATTGACCTTATAAAATTAATTATTCAAAAAATTATAAAATAAAGATTGTCTACACAATTTTGTAAAACACAATGTTTTAAATAGTTAATAAGTTTATGATTAAATTGGATTTATTAAAGATGATATAAATAGTATAAAAGCATGTATACACAATATTATGGAACACACAGTTGAGTATTTTAAAAGAGGTTAAAAAATACATATAGAGGATCATGAAAGGCCAAAAATTATCAATTAGTAAGTAATAGGAGATTTACATAAAAAAATATGGTAAACTGAGAACGGGAGTTCGTTAAGGAGGAGTTTGATATGAAAAAAATTAAAATATTACATTCAGCAGATATACATTTTGATACTCCTTTTAAAGATTTTGATTTAAAGAGTGCAGAAAATAATAAAAGAGAGTTAAAAGAAGTATTTACAAGAATTATTAACATAGCTAATGAAAGAGATGTTGATATATTACTTTTAAGTGGGGATATATTTGATAATTATACTGTAAAAAAAGATACATTAACATTTATAAAAGAAGAAATAGAAAGATTAAAGCGAGCAAGAGTTTTTATAAGTCCTGGTAATCACGATCCATATAACTTTAAATCTTTTTATAAATTAGTAGACTGGCCTAAAAACACATACATATTTAAAGAAAAGCTTGAAAAGGTAGTATTAGAAGATTTGAAGGTATGTGTATTTGGTGAGGCCTTTAATGAGAATTATGTGCATGAATCTATGCTAAAAGATTTAAATGTAGATGAAAATTACATTAATATTGGTGTTATTCATAGTGAAATTACTAAAGGAAACACTACAAATGAATATAATCCTATTTCTTTAGATGATATAGAAAAAAGTAATTTAGATTATTTAGCATTAGGACATAGGCATAAATATGTTGGGGTTTTAAAAGAGGGGAAGACTAGCTATGCTTATAGTGGGTGTCCTCAGGGAAGAGGTTTTGATGAACTTGATGAAAAAGGAGTACTCTTATTAAATATAAGGAAAAACTTCGTAGAACATGAGTTTATTAAAACATGTATAAGAGAATATAAATCAGTTGATATAGATATAACTGGAGTTAAAAATTACATCCAACTTAAAAATAGGATTAAAGAAGAACTTGAAGGGTTTAACACAAAGATAGATATATTTAAGATAAATTTAGTTGGAGAAATAGATTCTGATTTTAATATAGATGAAAACATATTAAAAGAAAGATTAAAAGATAAATTTTATTTTCTTAAAATAAAGGATAAAACAAAAGTCTCATTAAATTTAGACTCTTTAGGAAGTGAAAATTCTATAAAAGGTATTTTTGTAAAAAAACTTAAAGAATCAATGGAAGAAGCAGATGAGAATGAATTAGAGGTTATAAATTTAGCTTTAAAACTTGGACTTTCAAGTCTTACAGAAGAAGAGGTGAATTTAGATGATTATTAAAAAAGCCATAATAAATAATTTTGGAAAAATAAAAGATAAAGAAATAGATTTAAAAGATGGGCTTAATATAATTTATGGTGAAAATGAGAAGGGAAAAAGTACTATAGAAAACTTTATAAAAGCTTGGCTTTTCGGATTTTCAAATGTACGTGGAAATAAAAATAATCTAAGAAAAAAATATATGCCTTTTACGGGAGAAAAAATGAGAGGTGAACTTATAGTTTCTTTTGAAGGAAGAGAGTATATCATAAAAAGAAGCTTTGGAAACACCAAAAAAGATGATGAATCAATAATACTCGATAGTTTAACTGGGGAAGAAATAAAAGAGATAAATAAAGATGCACCTGGAGAGTATTTTTTAGAGATAAACGGAAATACCTTTTCAAAAACACTTTTTATACCGCAGCTTGGAGTGCAAGTTTCAAAAGATAAGGACGAGCAAATAATAGAAAAGATTATAGAGCTTTTCGGGTGCGGCGAAGGGGAAGTATCTGTAGATAAAGCTATAGATAAACTTAAAGAAAATAGAAAAAGTATAACAACTACAAGAAAGTCAGGTAGGCTTGATATACTTAAAAATAGATATAACTATGTAATAGAAGAGAGATATGAAAGCTACAATATAGCAGAAGAAAATTTAGAAAATGAAGAAATGCTTCAAAAAGAAAAAGAAAAGAAAGAATTATTAAAAGAAGATATAAAAAAATTAGACCTTTATAAAAAGCATAACAAAAAGATGCAGCTTCAAAAAGAGTATAAAGAGATAAGCACTTATCTTAAAAGAAGCGAAAATTTAAAAAGAGAAGAAGAAGAGCTTAATAGAGATTTAGTTAAAGGAAATGGTTCTATTACTATTTCTTTTATTGATGAACTAGCTAGTGATAATAATAGATACCTAGCGCTTTTAGATACTAAGTGTGAGAAGGAGCTAGATCTAAGATCTTTAAAAGAAGAATATGAAAAAAATGTTTTAGAAGATAAAAGCTTTGAAGTTTTTGATTCTATGGATGATGGAATAAAAGAAAAATTAATTAAGCTAAATTTAGAACAAGAAACTTTAAAAGATAAGATTTTAAAGGGTGATGCTTTAAAGAAGTCTATAGACGATGAAGAGATTAGATTAAGTCAAAAAAAGAAATTCTTAGGGGATATCATTAAATTAAAAGATAATAAAGATGAAATAAAAGATTTATTTAACCTTTATGAAGAAAGATTAAATATGCTAAAGGGTGCTATAACTAAAGCACCAAACAGTGAAAAGATTAAAAATAATAAGGAAAAGGTTCGAAAAGAGAAGAATATTTCCGGGGGAATAATAATAGCTTCTATTTTAATCTCTATTTTAAATCTTTCTATTTTAGGGGGAGGAGCTTTATTTTATATTATTTCTTTTATATGTTTAGCTTTAGGGGCAGCACTATTTATTAAATCTAATAAAGAATTAAACAATATAAATAGTAAGGGAAAGTTATTAGACGAAGTAGATTATTTAAATAAAGATATAAAAAATATTGAAGATAAATTAAATGGATATATGGATACTATAAATTGCAATAGTTATGAAAATCTTTTAAGGGCTATAAATTCTTTAAATAATTATTTAGCCTTAGAAGAGAAAACTTTTATAGTATTAGAAGAGAGAAGAAAAAATTTAAATGATTTTGATGTAGTAGCCCTTAGAGAAAAGTATCTTCAAAATTCAAAAGTGATAACTTCTATAATAAAAGTTTCAGGTGCTAATAGCATAGAAGAAGTTTATGAAAAATTAGATGCTTATAAAAAGGTAAAAGATAATACTATAAATTTAGAGATACAAATTAAAACTAAGAGCGAAGAGCTAGATAGAATTAATTATGAACTTCAAAGCAAAGAAAAGAATATAAAAGAAAAACTTATATATATGAATATTGAAGGAATAAATTTAGTTAATCTAGACGTATATTTAAAAGATGTTAGGGAAAAACTAAATAAAAAAAGTGATTTGGAAAATGCTTTAAAAGGTGTAGAAGAAACTTATAAGGTTTTATTAAAAGATAGGGATATAGATTCTATAAAAGAAGAACTTAAAGATATTCTTAATATTGATGGAGAGTATTCTTATAAAAATGAAGAGGATATAGAATTAGAAATAAGGTCTAAATCTAATGAGCTTATTGAAACAGAAAAAAGAATTAAAGATTTAGAAAACGAAATAAAGAGTAGTTTTTTAGGTAGAAGAGATATAAGTAGAATAGAAGAAGACTTAAATAATATAACAGAAGAGATTTCTTCTTTAGAAATAAGGCTTAAAGCTATAGATTTAGCTATAGAAACTCTTTTAGTTTCAGGTAGAGAAATTAAAAACAACTTTGGACCAACTCTTAACAAAAAGATCTGTGAAAACTTCAAAAAACTAACTTCTGATAAGTATAAAGAAGTTAAATTAAATGATGATTATGGAATGTTAGTTAGAGATTCAAAGGATATGTTTAATTCTGATTTTTTAAGCTGTGGTGCAAACGATCAGCTTTATTTAGCCCTTAGAATTGCGTTTATAGAACTTATCTTTAAAAATGCTAAAGTTCCTGTAATTTTAGATGATACCTTTATACAATATGATGATATTAGAAGAAAAAATGCAATGCATCATATAATGCAAAAAGGCTTTGAGCAAATAATATTATTTACTTGTCAAAAGATAGACCTTAAAATAGCAAAAGAACTAGAGCTTGAGTTTAATTATATTAGTATATAAAATTGACAAAGTTTCTAAATTATAATAATATTACACTATAGCAAATGCAAATCATATGCAAAAAGGAAGTGTAAGAGTGAAAAAGTTTTTAAGCGTTTTATTTGTAGGAATATTAGCCTTATCAGCTGTAGGCTGTTCTTCAAATGGAAAAGATGCAAATTCTGATAAGACTGACAAAAAAATAAAAGTAGTTGCATCTATTTATCCTTTAGAACAATTTACTAAGATGATAGGTAAAGATAAAGTAGAAGTCAAAACTTTAGTTGGGCCTGGGTTAGAGCCTCATGATTTTGACCTTAAGCCACAAGATACTAAAGAACTTATGGAAAGTAATATATTTGTATATAACGGACTAGATATGGAGCATTGGGCAGACGATGTTTTAAATTCTTTAAAATCTACTGACGTTAAAGTTGTTTTAGCAAGTGAAGGAGTTAATACTAGAAAAGAAGGCGACACTGTTGACCCTCACGTTTGGTTAAGTTTAAAAGAATCTGAAATCGAAGCTAAGAATATTTTAAATGCTTTAGTAGAAAAAGATCCTTCAAATAAAGATTACTACGAAGCTAACTATAAAGAATTAGTTAAAGAGTTTGATAATCTTTATAATGAGTACAAACCTAAGTTTGAGAAACTTAAAAATAAAGATTTTATAACTAACCACGAAGCTTTTGGTTACCTTTGTAGAGAATTTGGATTAACTCAAAAATCTGTAAGTGGTATCTTCCAAGAAGGAGAGCCTACTCCTCAAAAGTTACAAGAACTTGTAAACTACTGCAAGAAAAATAACATTAAAGTTATTTTTTCAGAATCTACAGCAGAGCAAAAAACTTCTGAGACTTTAGCAAAAGAAGTAGGTGCAAAGGTTGAAAAAATTTATACTCTAGAAAGTGAGCAAGATTCTAAAAGTTATCTTGAAGCTATGAAGTATAATTTAGAAACTATTTATAGTAGTTTATTAGAAGAAAATAAGTAAAAAAACTAAGACTCAGAAAAGGATAGGTTAATCCGTTTCTGAGTTTTTATTTAGTTTATACATTAAAAAAATATATAAACTAAAATCTTAATACAATACTTAAGAAATCATAAAAAGGATTAATTTTGAGTTATATTACATTAAAACCATAATGAAAATAAGGGTTTTATGATATAATAATTACATAATATGGTTAGGAGGTGCTTTTTATTAAGGCTTTAGAATTTTACACAAAAAACATAGAAAAAGCAAAGAACGATATAAAAGAATTAGATAAAAAAATTAGTTTAATAGGTTGGGTTAGACTTTTAATAGTTATAGGGATGTTATACTTTGGCTATAAATTTTTTAATTCTAACAATGTAACGCTTTTAGTAATTAGTGAAGTTATTATAATAGGTATTTTAGCTTCAGTAGTTTTATATCATACAAAGCTTATGAATAAAAAAAGAAAACATAATATATTTATAGATATAAATAAAAGAGGAATAGATAGAGTTAACGGTGAGTTTAAAAACGTCGTAGATAATGGAAGTGATTATATAGATGACACTCATGCCTTTTCATCTGATTTAGATATCTTTGGGAAAAATTCATTATTTGCATTAATAAATGATACTACTACAAAAGGTGGTAGAGACAGACTTTCAAAAGAATTAACTTTAGAAAATTTCAAAGAGATAGAAGAGTTAAAAGAAAAGAGCAAAGGGATAAAAGAACTTAGCGAAAAGGCTACTTGGAGACAAAACCTTAGAGTAAACGGTATTTATAATTTCAAAAACACAAAAAAAGAAATAAATGAAATAGAGGCACTTAAAGATTTTTCCAAAAGTGAAGTTAAAAGAAATAAGCTAAGTAAAATTATAGCATATTTAATGATTGCATTTAATGCTTTAAGCATTATAGCATCAATTACTTCGATAATTCCTTTAACTTATTTGATTTTAGTTTTAATAATCGACTATGGAGTAGTTACAGCTTTAACTAAAAAGAAAAAAGAAGAACTTGTTGTTTTTAAAGATTTAAAAAATACTATAAAAATATATGCAGATGCCGTTAGTTTAATAGAAGAGGAAGATTTTGAATCTTCTTATATAAGAAATATAAAAGATAAATTAAAAACTAATTCTAAAATATCTGCAAGATATGAGATGAAATCATTAGCTAGTCTTTCAGAATGGGTTGGAGACAGTACTAGTAATGCTTTTTACTTGGTTTTAAATATATTATTTTTCCTAGATGTTTTTATTATAGAAAACTTAGAAGCTTGGAAAGAAAAAAATGGTAAACACCTTGAAGAGTGGCTATCAGCAGTTAGTGAAATAGATGCACTTTCAAGTATATCTAATTTGCATTTTGATAACGAAACTTGGGTTTTCCCAGAGATTGTAAAAGAGAAGGTAGTTGTAGCTAAAGAAGTAGGGCATCCTTTAATAGGAAACAGAGCAGTTAGAAATGATTACTCATTAGAGAATGGTAAAATGGTAACTTTAATTACTGGTTCTAATATGTCTGGGAAAAGTACTTTTTTAAGAACTATAGGTTTAAATCTTGTATTATCTTATATTGGAGCACCAGTTTTTGCAAAAGAATTTAAATGCGGAAGATTTAATGTTAGTACTTGTATGAGAACTAAAGACAACTTAGAAGAAAGTATTTCATCTTTCTACGCAGAAATTCTTAGAATAAAACTTCTAATAGAAAAGACTGAAAAGGGAGAAGATGTATTTTTCTTATTAGATGAAATATTTAAAGGAACAAATTCAGAGGATAGACATACAGGTGCTAAAGAACTTATAGCACAGCTTATGAAAGGCGATGCTAGAGGGATAGTATCAACTCATGATTTTGAACTTTGTGATTTAGAAAAAGAAGATAAAAGAATTGAGAATTATAACTTTAGAGAATATTATGAAGATAATAAAATAAAATTTGATTATAAGCTTAGAAAGGGAAGAAGCACTACTCAAAACGCTATTCACCTTATGAAGCTAGCTGGAATTAAATTTTAAACTAAAGGGGAATGAGTGGGGAAAATGGGATATGTGATAATAGATTTGGAGTTTAATAATCTTCAAAATATAAGTAAGCATTACAATAATTTTTATGATAAATATAAAGAATTAAAAAATCCTGAAGTTGACAACGAAATAATTGAAATTGGAGCTATAAAGGTTGATAAATATATGAAGATTGAAGATAAATTTAAGCTTTATATAAAGCCATCAATCTTTCCAATTTTAAATCCAGAGATAGAAGATATGACAAATATCAAAGAAAAGGATTTAGAAAGTGGAGTTAGCTTTATAGAAGGAATGGAAAAATTAAAAGAGTTTTCAAAAGGATATATAATCTGCTCTTGGGCTAAAGATGATATTATCGAGATTATAACAAACTCTCATTATCATAAGTATAGTGATTTAAAATGGATAGACAGATATATAGACCTTCAAGAATACGCAACAAATGTTTTAGGTTCTAAAAAATCTTTAAGTTTAAGATCAGCTTTATCTATGCTTAAAATAAAAATTGATGAAGATAAACTTCATGATGCTTTAAATGATGCTTTTTATACTGTTTCAGTTTTTAAAAGTATATATAACTTTAGGATTTTAAAAAATTATATAGTAAATGATATATACAATATGCCAGCTATAATAATTAAAGATCTTAGAAATGTTAATCTAGATAGAAAAAAAGTTAAGTCAATTTGTCCTAAGTGTAAAGGAAATCTAGTTTTAGAAAGTGATTATATGCCTTTAAGGTGGAGATATATTTCAGTTGGAAAATGTTCTAAGTGTAATTCTAGAATTTTAAATGAAATTGTCATCAAAAAGACACTAATTGGCGATATAATATATAGAGAAATAGGTAGTAGTATAAATGAGTGGGAATATTCTGACTACAGTTATAGGTTAGAAAAATATTTCTATAAATTAAAAGTATAGAAAAATTTATATAAAGGATAGGGATAAATATGAATATTGCATTTTTTCTTACACCAAAAAATGAAGTGGTGTGTGAGAATTTAGAATCTACAATGAGACAAGTTATGGAGAGAATGGAGCACCATGGCTATACGGCCATTCCTTTATTAGACAAGCATGGAAGATATGTAGGCACTTTAACAGAAGGGGACTTACTTTGGAAACTTAAAAACACTCCAGAGTTAAATTTTAAAAACACTGAAAGTGTTAAAGTAAAAGATATAAAAACAAGAAGAGCACATAAAAGTGTATCTATTAATGCAAACATAGAAAGTTTAATATCACTTGCAGTTAATCAGAATTTTGTACCTGTAGTCGATGATGAAGGTATATTTATAGGGATAATAAAAAGAAGTGATATTATAAATTATTGTTATAAAGAAATGAAAAATGAAAAAATAGTTTAATTCTAAAAGATGTCTAAATTCAAATTTAGGCATCTTTTTTTGCAGGAAATAAAAAAATAACTATAAAGCTTTAAATCGGCTTTAAATAAAGGACTATAGATTAAAAGAGTAGATAAAATTATTTGTAAATATTAAATATTTTAAGTTAATAAATAAAAAAGTAGTTGACAATAAATATCATTCAAAGTATTATAAAAACATAACACACCCCCCAGGGGAGGGGGGTAAGGAGGATGTAAGATGAACGAAGATAAAAAGAAAGCAGTGCAAGCTTTAAAAACTTGCAGAGGACAAATAGATGGAATTATTAAAATGCTTGAGGAAGGAAGATATTGTGTTGATGTATCAAATCAAATAATAGCAGCACAAGGATTGCTTAAAAAAGCTAACAAACACGTCTTAACTCAGCATATGCATAGCTGCGTAAGAGAGGCTTTAGACTCAGGAGAGAAGGATGCTAAGGTAGAAGAAGTTATTACAATTTTAAATAAACTTATAGAAAAGTAGAACTTCAAATACTAAAGGAGGAGGTAAAGATGAAGAGAAAATTTAATATAGAAAATATGACTTGTGCTTCTTGTGCAAGTAGGATAGAAAAAGTTGTATCTAATATGGATGGTGTAGAAAGAGCTATCGTAAATTTAGCTACAGAAAAAATGGTAGTTGAATTTAATGAAAATGCTATTTCACCTAAAGATATAATAGCAAAAGTAAAACAAATCGGTTATGGTGCAAGTCTTATAGATGATAAAGATATTAAGACTGAAAGCTTTGAAGTTACTGGAATGACTTGTGCGTCTTGTCAAGCTAGAGTAGAAAAAGTTTTGAATAAAATACAAGGTGTAGACAGTGCAGTAGTAAATTTAGCTACAGAAAAAGCAACTATAACTTATGATGAAAATCTAGTAAAAGCTAAAGAGTTAGAAGATAAAGTTAAAGGTATAGGATTTGGTCTTAAAGAAATAAGAGAAGAGAATGATGGTTTCGTTAAAATAAACTTTAAAATAAAAGGAATGACTTGTGCTTCTTGTCAGGCAAGAATAGAAAAAGTAGTAAGTAAGATGCAAGGCGTAAAAGATGTAGTAGTAAATTTAGCTACAGAGGAAATGTCTTTAAAATATAATTCTAGAGATGTATCAATTAAAGATATAGAAGATAAAGTAAAAGGAATAGGATTTTCAGCAGAAGAAATTAAGTATAAAGACAAAAATGAAGATGCAAACAGAGTTAAAGAGAAAGTTAAATCTACAAAAACTAGAATGATCTGGTCATTTATATTTGCAATTCCTTTAATCTGCATTTCTATGGGACCTATGATAGGGATAAATGTACCAAATATTATAAGTCCAGATACGAATCCTTTTAATTATGCATTTATACAACTTATATTAGCAACAGCCGTAATAATAGTTGGAAGAGAGTTTTTTATACACGGATTTAAGAATTTATTTAATTTAAGTCCTAATATGGATAGTTTAGTTGCACTTGGAAGTACAGCAGCTTGGATTTATGGTATATATGCACTTATAAAGATCGGTGAAGGCGAAGTTCATTTTGCACACCATTTATACTTTGAAGCAGCAGGTATGATTGTTGCGTTTATAAGTCTTGGTAAATATCTTGAAGCTATAACTAAAGGTAAAACTTCAGATGCTATGGGTAAACTTATGAACCTTGCGCCAAAGACTGCGACAGTTATTATAGATGGAAAAGAAAAAGTTATTAATGTAGATGATGTTAGAGTATCAGATATAATTTTAGTTAAACCTGGTGAAAAGCTACCTGTAGATGGGGTTATTGTAGAAGGTAACACTACAGTTGATGAATCTATGCTTACAGGTGAAAGTATGCCAGTAACAAAAACAGTAGGAAACACTGTAGTTGGGGCAAGTATAAATAAACATGGAATGTTTAAATACAAAGCAACTAAGGTTGGAAAAGATACAGTTCTTTCTCAAATAATACATTTAGTTGAAGATGCACAAGGAACTAAAGCACCTATAGCAAAACTTGCAGATGTTATCTCAGGATATTTTGTACCTGTAGTAATTGGTATAGCAATTATATCAGCACTTTCTTGGTACTTTATAGGACATAAAGATTTAGAGTTCTCTTTAAATATACTAATATCAGTTTTAGTAATAGCATGTCCTTGCGCTTTAGGTCTTGCAACTCCTACAGCTATAATGGTAAGTACAGGTAAGGGAGCTGAAAATGGAGTATTAATAAAAAGTGGTGCTTCACTTGAAGAGGCACATAAAATTAATACTGTAGTATTTGATAAAACAGGAACTATAACAGAAGGTAAACCAAAAGTTACAGATATAATAACAAATGGAATTACAGAAGATGAAATATTAAGGCTTGTAGGAGCTTCTGAAAAGGGATCTGAACACCCATTAGGTGAAGCTATAGTAAAAGAAGCAACAGAAATAAGAAAAATTATCTTACCAAACATTGAAAAGTTTGATTCAATACCTGGAGAAGGAATAGTAACAATAATCGAAGGTAAAAGTGTTATTGTTGGAAATAAAAAAATAATGGAAAGATACAAAGTATCTATAAAAGATTTAGAAGATTCGGCGCATAGTTTAGCTATACTTGGAAAAACTCCTATGTATGCAGCTGTAGATAATAAATTAGCTGGGATTATAGCTGTATCAGATCCAGTTAAGAAAAATAGTAAAAAGGCTATAAAAGCTCTTCATGATATGGGGATAGAAGTGGTTATGCTTACAGGTGATAACGAAAAAACAGCAAAGGCTATAGCTAAAACTGTAGGTATAGATAGAGTTGTATCAGATGTATTACCAGAAGGTAAGGCAAATGTTATAAAAGAAATCCAAAACGAAGGGAAAAAAGTAGCTATGGTTGGTGATGGAATAAACGATGCACCGGCACTTGCAACAGCAGAAATCGGTATAGCTATAGGTTCAGGAACTGATGTTGCTATAGAATCTGCTGATATAGTTTTAATGAGAAGTGATATTTTAGATGTTGTTTCTGCAATTCAACTAAGTAGAGCTACTATTAGAAATATAAAAGAAAATTTAGGATGGGCATTTGGATATAATGTTTTAGGAATTCCAGTTGCTATGGGAATATTATATATCTTTGGAGGTCCTTTATTAAATCCTATGATTGGTGCTTTTGCTATGAGTTTAAGTTCAGTTTCAGTTTTATTAAATGCACTTAGATTAAAAAGATTTAAACCAAAATTTTAAATAAAATACTTTAAAAAAAGGAGTGGATTTTTATGTCAAAAATGATAGTAAATATTGAAGGTATGAGTTGTATGCACTGCGTAAAAGGTGTAGAGAATGCTTTAGAAAATTTAAAAGGCGTTAAAAGTTATAGCGTAGAAGTTGGCAAGGCAGAAGTTACAGGAGATGCATCAAAAGAAGAAGTAAAAGATGCAATTGAAGATATTGGCTTCGATGTTTTAAATATAATAGAGGAATAGAAAAAAAGATGCTGCAATTGTTGCAGCATCTTTTTTAAAAATAACTTTAGCTAAATATTTAGTTTTTATCTTTTCCTTGAATTTCAGGAACTGGAATTTCCTTATTTTTCTTAGGAGGTACAAAACGGTTACTTTCCCAAGAGCTTCTTTGATCTTTTTTAGCCATAAAATCACCTCTGTAATACAAGTCTACAGATAAAGCTTTTGCATTTTAAATAAAGTTTATTCCTTTTCTAAGTCTTTTATATAATCATAAAATGCGATTTCTAAATCTAGGGAAGTATCTATTGAATTTGGAGGTGAGGATTTTAATGAATCCTCAACAGTTTTTATATATTTAAACAATTCATTTTGAAGTTTATTAAATTCTTTAATATTTGATTTAACCTCGGTTATTTCATTTTTATGGTATGAATTATAGGACTTATCTAATAGTTCTTGAAGAAGGTGAAGTTTTTCTGTTATAAATTTTTTGTGGGTCTTTGAAACTGAACTTAAATCTCTATAAAAGTCTATTTGTCTATCTATAATCAGCCAATTTTTAAAAGCTTTTTTAGCTAAAAGTGTATTATTTTTATTAAAGGCTAAATCAATCTTAATTCTTGAATTTTTATATTTTTCAATAGTCTCTACTATATTCGTATCTATTTTATCTATTTTTGAAAAAATAAAAGAAGCTTTTAATGAGATTTCATCTAATTCATCACTTAGATTAGATAATTCTAAAAAATATTTCTTAGATCCACTTTTAAGTAAGGAGTCTAATATCTTCAAATGTTATAACCTCCACGTCTTGATTTTATATTTATAATATATGAATAAAGACAGTAAAGGTTTATACAAATAAAAGGATTATTGTAATAATCTATATAATGCCTTGTATAAATAAACATATTAGATTAAAATTAATATTGTGATTAAAACGATTTAAGGAGTGATATTAAATGACAAATGAAAACTCAATGAGTCAATTATTAGATGCTTATGATGTGAAAACAATAAGCAGGGGCGATGTTATAGAAGGTACTGTAATAGATGTCAATGAAAAAGAAGTTAAAGTTAATATAAATTATGCTTTTGATGGAGTTATAACTAGAGGAGAATTAACTAAAGATGAAGTAAACCCTCTAGATGTAGTTAAAGAAGGAGATAAGATAAATGTATTAGTTTTATCACCTAACGACGGAGAAGGTTATGTATTACTTTCAAGAAGAAGAGTTGTTGAAAAAGAAGAGAGAGCTAAATTTAATGAAGAATTAAAAAAGGATAAAGAAAAAGTATCTGAAGCTTTCAAAAATGGAACTAACTTAACTGTAGAAGTTAAAGATGAAATTAAAGGTGGAGTTGCTGCTTACTTTGGAAAAGTAAGAGTATTTATCCCAGGTTCTTTACTAAGTAGAGAAAAAGTTAAGTTTAAAGACTTTGTAGGAAAAGACTTAGAAGTTAGAATAACTGAATTAGATTTCAAAAATAATAAAATCGTAGGTTCAAGAAAAGCTATAGAAGAAGAAATATTCCAAAAAGAACAAGAAGAAATCTGGAATTCATTAGTAGAAGGTGAAAAAAGAAAAGGTGTAGTTAAAAACACTACTAAATTTGGAGCTTTCGTAGATATCGGTGGAGTTCAAGGGTTAGTTCACATAAACGATTTAGCTTGGGAAAGAGTTAAGAGAGTTGAAGATATCGTTAAGACTGGAGATGAAGTTGAAGTTTTAGTAGCTTCAGTTGATAGAGATGCAAACAGAATTTCATTAGTTTTAAAAGAAAAATCAAATGAGCCTTGGACATTACACGGTGATTCAATTAAATCAGGTGATGTTTTAGATGGTAAAGTTGTAAAACTTAAAGCGTTTGGAGCTTTTGTTGAAGTTTTCCCTGGAATTCAAGGATTAGTTCACTTATCAGAAATAACTGATGAAAACATTGCAAAACCAGAAGAGGTTTTAAATGTAGGACAAAAAGTTAAAGTTAAAGTTTTAGATATAAATAAAGAAGATAGAAAATTATCACTTAGCATAAAAGAAGCTACAGAAAAGAGCAAAGAATACCAAGAGTTCTTAAATAACGAAGATGATGTTACTTTAGGAGAAGTATTTGGAAATCTAAAAGATATGTTTAAGTAATAAAAACAAAAAAGGATGTTTTACTATAAGTAGTAAAGCATCCTTTTTAAATATAGAGGGGGCAAAATTATGGATTTTGATAAAGTAGCTAAAGTTTGGGATACAGATTATAGAGAAAAAAGAGGAAGTATAGTAGCGTCTGAGATATCTAAGTTTTTAGATTCTAAAAAGGATAAAGTCGCATTAGAGATAGGGTGCGGAACTGGACTTGTTTCATTAAACTTAAGTGATAGTTTTAAAGAATTAGATTTGATTGATAATTCAAAAGAAATGATAGAGGTTTTAAGAGAAAAGATAAACTCAAAAGGAATAAAAAACATAAATCCTATAAATTGTAGCATAGAAGATTTAAAAGATTTTAAAAAATATGATTTTATATTTTCATCATTAGTTTTGCATCATATAGATGATATTAAATTAATGTTTTTGAAGATAAAAAATCTTTTAAATATAAATGGCAAGGTTTGTATAGTCGATTTTGTAAATGATAATGGGGAATTTCACGCAGATGAAAAAGAGTTTAAAGGACACGATGGATTTAATGTTAAGTCTTTAAAAGAAATAATTAAAGACTCAGGATTTAAAAATATAGAAAGTTATGATTTTTATAATGGAATAAAAACAAACAGTCTAGGAAAAGTTAAATACACTTTATTTATTATATCATTTGAAATTTAATTATCTACTTACTAATAATGTATAAAAGCTTAAATTAAACTAATAATAAGGTTATGAAAATAAATTATTAATAAATTTAAAGGAGATGACCTTATGAAATTTAGTAAGATTATTAGCATAAGTTTATTAGCATTAGTTATAAGTATTCCTGTAGTTTCAAATGCAAAAGAATTAAAATCAAAAACAGGTGCTGTATCACATAGTGGGGTATATGTTAGCGGCTGCGGTTCTTATACTTCAGCTTGTACTATAGTAGATACACAAGACCCTAAAGTTCAAAATGAATCTGCAAGAGTTCTTATTACATATCCTTTTGATTCTTGTGCAGCATGCAATACTGGTAAAAATTACTCTGTAGCTTATTATCAAGGTGGAGCTAATTTAAGCTATGAAGGTGAAGCTGTAGCTTCAGACTTTAAAGGAATAGTAGGAGAAAGATTAAGAGTTTACTAAAAACATAAAAATAAGGCTATAGCTTTTGCTATAGCCTTTGTTTTTTATTAAATTCTTTCTATTTTAAGCATGTTAGTTCCGCCTACGTGTGTAGTTGGCATACCAGCTGCTACTATTATTTCATCACCTTTATTTACAAATGGGAATTTGCTGGCTATTTTTTTAGCTTCTGATAAAATTTCATCAGTCGAATTAAACATATCACATTTTGCAGGGAATACTCCAAAGTTTAAAGCAAGACCTCTCATAACTTCCTCGTATGGAGTTATTGCAATTATTGGTGCTTTAGGTCTGTATTTTGAAATAAGTCTTGCTGTTGCACCACTTTTAGTTGCAGCTACTATAGCTTCAGCACCTACTATTGCAGAAGTTCTGCAAGTTGAGTAGCTAATTGCATCTGCATAAGCCATAGAACCTGGTTCTATGTGGCTATTTTTTAAATGAGTGTAATCTAAGTTAGCTTCTGTTTCTTTAGCTATCTTTGCCATAGTTTTTGCAGCTTCTATAGGGAAGTTACCTGATGCACTTTCTCCAGATAACATTATTCCATCAGTTCCATCAAAAATTGCATTACAGATATCACAAGCTTCTGCACGAGTTGGAAGTGGGTTTCTTATCATAGAATCTAACATTTGAGTTGCTGTTATTACTATTTTACCTTTTGCATTACATTTTCTTATTATATTTTTTTGAATTATAGGAACTTGCTCTATAGGAATTTCAACTCCCATATCTCCTCTAGCTACCATAACTCCATCAGTTACATCTATTATTTCATCTATATTATTTACACCTTCGTGGTTTTCGATTTTAGCTATTATTTTAATATGTTCTCCACCATTATCTTTAAGAATATTTCTTACATCTAATATGTCTGATGCTTTTCTTATAAATGATGCAGCTATAAAATCTACGCCGTTTTGGCACCCGAAGATTATATCTTCTTTATCTTTTTCAGTTATTGAAGGAAGGTTTATAGAAACGTTTGGAACGTTAACTCCCTTGTGGTTTTTAATAGTACCTGAAACTAAAGCTTTGCAGTTTATAGTTTTTCCGCTAACGTTTAAAATTTCAAAAGATAATAAACCATCATCAACTAATATAGTTCCTTTTGGTTTAACGTCTTTATATAAATCGTTATAAGTTATTGAACATCTATTATTATCTCCTAAAATCTCTTCACCGCACACAAAAGCAAAGTTTTGTCCTTCAGTTAAGTCAACTCCATCATTTATGAAGTTGTGAGTTCTGATTTTAGGTCCTTTTATATCAAGAACTATTGCAGTTGAAGTTTTTTCTTCTTCTCTTAATTTTTTTATAAGGTCAATTTTTTCTTTGTGAGATTCGTGTGTACCGTGTGAAAAGTTTAGTCTTGCAGCACTCATCCCAATTTTAATAAATTCTCTTAAGACATCAGCATTGTCACTCGCAGGTCCAATGGTAAATATCATTTTTGTTTTTTGCATAATATCACCTCTCTAAAATTTTTTAATATATCACTCTTGTTTATTATGTGCAAATTATTCTTAAACTAAAGTTAAAATTTAATAACAATTTCATATAAGTTATAAGAATGTGATATACTAAAAATAATTACATTATAATTTTAACACAACTTAGAGGGAAGGATGATATAAAATGGAAATTTTAACAGAATTACAACCTTCTTTAGTATTTAAATACTTTGAAGAGATTAGCAAAATTCCAAGAGGATCAGGAGACGAAAAAAGAATTAGTGATTACTTAGTTTCTTTTGGTAAATCATTAGGATTAGAAACTTACCAAGATGAGGCTTTAAACGTAATTATTAAAAAGCCAGCAAGTAAGGGGTATGAAAATGCACCTACAGTTATAATCCAAGGTCATATGGATATGGTTTGTGAAAAGAATAAAGGAACAGAACACGATTTTACAAAAGATCCTTTAAAGCTTAGAATCGATGGAGACTTTGTTTACGCAACAGGAACTACTTTAGGAGCAGATAATGGAATTGCTATGGCTTATGGAATGGCAATTTTAGCTGATGATAATATAATGCATCCTGCACTAGAGTTATTATTAACAACTGATGAAGAAACAGGAATGAAAGGCGCTATGACATTAACTCGTGAACACGTTAATGGAGAAGTTCTTTTAAATCTTGACTCAGAAGTTGAAGGAGAACTTTTAGTAAGCTGTGCTGGAGGGGAAAGAATCCAAACTACTATTAACGTAGAAAAAGAAGCTAAAAAAGATTCAGACGCTTCATTAGAAGTAAAAATAAGAGGACTTAAAGGTGGTCACTCAGGTATGGAAATCCACAAAGGTCGTGGAAATTCAAACAAATTAATGGGTAGACTATTAAAAGCATTAAAAGATAAATTCGAAATTAAATTAGTTCATTTAGAGGGTGGGTCTAAAAATAACGCTATCCCTAGAGAAGCTGATGTAATATTTACAGTTAAAAAAGAAGATTTAGAAAATGTAAAAGCTTTAATTAAAGAATTCGAAGGAATATTTAAGCACGAACTTAAAGTTTCAGATCCTTCTGTTACTTTAGAAGTTACTGAAGCTAAAAATGTTACAGAAAACTTTACATTAAAAGCTACATCTGAAGTTATAGATGTGTTATACTTATATCCTAACGGAATAAATAGTATGAGTATGTCAATGGATGGATTAGTTGAAAGTTCAACTAACCTTGGAGTAGTTACAACTACAGAAGATAGTGTAGTATTTGATAGTGCTGTTAGAAGTTCAGTTAAAAGCTTAAAAGATGAAATAACAAACAGAGCTAGAGCACTTACTGAGTTAGTTTCTGGAGAGTTTATAGTTACTTCAAGCTACCCAGAGTGGGAGTACGATAGTGATTCAAAAATCAGAGGGCTTTGCGTAGATGTTTACGAAAAGATGAATGGTAAAAAACCAGAAATCGTAGCAATTCATGCAGGAGTAGAATGTGGATTATTCAACGAAAGACTTGGAAACTTAGATATGATAAGTTTTGGACCAAATCTTTACGATGTTCACACTCCAAACGAACATATGAGTATAAAATCAGTTCAAAATGTTTGGGAATACTTATTAGAAGTATTAAAAAACATTAAATAATTTGCTTGTAAAAAAATTATATATATAATCTAAACTTTTAGATATATAATATTTAGAAGTTTAAAGAGCTTTCTTAAAGGGAATTAGCCACCTTTTTGAAGGCTCTTTTTCATTTTAATTTAACCTTCTTAAGAATAATTAACTTAGAAAGCTAATATATATAAATTATAATATGTTAATTTTAAGGGGGTCTATAAAATGAGATACACAAGATATAACTATAGAAGAAATAAAAATAGAAATAATAATAAAGGGAGTTTTGGCTTCTTATTTTTAGGTGCACTTTGTATAATCCTTGCAGTAGTAGTTGGTACACTTCTTAGACCATTAATTTTTGGAGATGCGTATACAAATAGTGATAAAGGACAAAACACTGGAATAACTGAAAATGGGGATAAAAAGGATGATAAGAAAGATACAAATGGAACTATAAGTGATGGAAAAGATAATGAAGCAGATAAATCTAAAACTTTATATATGATTCAATGCGGTTTATATAGTAAAAAAGAAGGAGCTGAATCTGTATTAAATAAAATACCTGAGAGCTTTAATAAATTTATAACTAAAGAAAACGATAAGTTTAGAGTAATTGCAGGTATATATGATGAAGAAACTTCAAAATCTAAATGTGAAGAATTAAAAAATAAGGATATAGAAAATGTTAGGATAAAAAGTGAGTTTAAAGAAAGTGATAAAAATGAAGTGGCAATTTTTACAATTGTTAAAGGATTCTCTGATATTTTAAATAAATTAGAAGAAAAAGATGTAAAAAGTATAAATATAGAAGAATTTAAAAAATTCACAAAAGAAATAGAGGGAGAAAACGACAATAAGGATATTTTAGAAATAAAAGAATATATTAATAAATTACCAAAGGATTTGGATAAAAAGGAAGCGTCTAAATCATTAGATTATATATATAAAATATTAATAAAACATAGAGTATAGCTTATTTCTTAAAAAAAAATTAAATATTGTGTGAAGGCTTAAAGATACTTGTTATAGCTGTGATAAAGTGATAAAATGTAGAAGGTGTAGTTAGCATTGTTTAAATATGTTATACTACACCTTAAATTGTGCAATAAATTACTAAAAAAAAGACATAAATTAATCGAATTTTGGTAATAATATGATAAAAGTGTTAATCAGAGAAGAGGTAAATTAAGTGAAGATAGTACTTGCATCTGGATCAGAAAGACGACAAGAATTACTTAAAAGAATAGTTGAAGATTTTATTATAAAGGTTAGCGACTTTGATGAAGCTTCTATTATCTATAAAGGTGACCCTAAAGAATATGTAGAGGAACTTTCAAAAGGTAAGGGAGAAGCTGTATCTAAAGAAGTCAGTCCTGATAGTATTATAATTTCAGCAGACACAATAGTCGTTTACGAAAAAGAAATACTATTAAAACCTAAAGATTCTGAAGACGCATTTAAAATGCTGAAAATGCTTAGTGGTAAAACTCACAAAGTTTACACAGGAGTAACAGTTTTAAATAATCGCACTTTAAAAAGTATCACTAAAAGTTTTATTACTGAAGTAAAATTTTCAAAGCTCGATGAAAGTGACATTATAAAGTACATAGAATCTAAGGATCCCTTAGATAAAGCCGGAGCTTACGGAATTCAAGGAAATGCAGCAGTATTTGTTGAAGGAATAAGCGGTTGTTACTATAACGTAGTAGGCTTACCTTTAAATGGACTTAGCAAAATGTTAAAAGAGATATTAAAATAGGGGATGGGCATAATAATTCTTAAGGAGAGTTTAGATGAATAATCTTAGAATTAATGATATGCCTAAAAACGAAAGACCTGTAGAAAAATTGCTTTTATATGGGGCAGAGACTCTTACAAACCCTGAACTTTTAGCTATAATTTTAAGAACGGGAGTTAAAGGAGAAAATGTCTTAAGTTTAAGTAACAGAATAATATCAGAGCTTGATGGGATTGATGGTATTTTAAATACCTCAATTTACGATGTTATGAAAATTAAAGGTGTTAAAAGCGCTAAAGGATCTCAAATTTTAGCACTTGGAGAACTTTTTAAAAGATTTAGCTACTCTAAAGCTAAAAATAAAGTTTCAAGAGTTAACAGTCCAAAAGATATATTTAATGTATTTAAGGATGAAATGGGAACTTTAAATCAAGAAGTACTTAGACTTGTTTGTCTAAATACTAAAAATGAAATTATAAAGATTAAAGATATTTTTAAAGGAGGATTAAATTCTTCATTAGTATATCCTAGAGAAATCTTTAATGAAGCTATAAAAAATAATTCAGCTTCAATAATTATTTGTCACAACCATCCTTCAGGGGATCCCACTCCTAGCGATGAAGACAAAAAAACAACTATCCGAATTAAAAAGTGTGGAGACATACTTGGAATCGGATTAATCGACCACATAATAATTAGTAAAACAAATTATACTAGTCTTAAAGAACAAGGAATATTATAACTGAAAGGGGAATGAAAAATGGGATTTTTCGGAACTAGCAAAGACATGGGAATAGATTTAGGAACTGCAAATACTTTAGTATTTGTAAAAGGTAAAGGTGTAGTTCTTAGAGAACCATCAGTTGTTGCAATAAATAATACAACTAGAAAACCGTTAGCGGTTGGAACTGAGGCAAAAATGATGATAGGAAGAACTCCTGGAAACATAGTTGCAATCAGACCACTAAGAGATGGAGTTATAGCAGATTTTGATATAGCACACACAATGATAAAATCATTAATCGAAAAAGGTGCAAGTAAGAGCGCATTTAAAGCACCTAGAATAATAGTATGTTATCCATCAGGAGTAACAGAAGTAGAAAAGAGAGCAATAGAGGAAGCTACTAAGCTTGCTGGAGCTAGAGAGGTTGTTCTTATGGAAGAACCAATGGCAGCAGCTATAGGTGCAGGACTTCCAGTTAGTGAACCAACAGGAAGTATGATAGTAGATATCGGTGGAGGTACTACAGAAGTTGCTATTATTTCTCTTGGAGGAATAGTTACTTCAAAATCATTAAGAGTAGCTGGAGATGAATTAGATCAATCAATAATAGCTTACGTTAAAAAAGAATTCAACTTAATGATAGGTGAAAGAACTTCAGAACAAATCAAAGTTGAAATAGGATCAGCATACGATGTTGATGGAGAAAATAAAGTTATGGAAATCAAAGGAAGAGATCTTATAACAGGACTTCCAAAGATAGTAGAAATAACTGAAGAGCAAATAAGAGAAGCTTTAAAAGAACCTGTATATGCAATAATTGAATCAATTAAAACTACATTAGAAAAAACTCCACCAGAACTTGCAGCAGATATCATGGAAAAAGGAATTATGCTTGCAGGTGGCGGTGCAATGCTTAAAGGGCTTGACATTTTAATAAACAAAGAAACTAATATGCCTGTTCACATAGCAGAATCACCACTTGATTGTGTTGTTCTTGGAGCTGGTAAGGCTTTAGAAGATTTTGACAAGATAAGCAAGGACGATAGATTATAATATGAAGCTTCGTAAGAATAAACTGGCAGTTACTGTAATAGTACTGTCAGTTGCATTTTTAGGGATAATTGTTTATTCATTTAAAAGTCCTGATAAAGGTGTAGTAGATAGTGCTGCAGGAACAGCACTTAATCCAGTTCAAAAAGTTGCATATACAATAAATTCAAATTTAAAGAATTTCGTAGATCTTTGTTTAAATTTTGGAACTGTAAAAGAAGAAAATAAGAATCTTACTGCGGAAAATGCTAAGCTTAAAAACGATCTTTTAAAATACTCAAATTTAAAAGAAGAAAACGATAATCTTAGAAAATCATTAAAGTTCCAACAAGAAAATAATAACTACAACTATATAGCTACTAACATAATAGGTTATAGCGGAGGCAATATGCTAGACGGATATGTAGTAGATAAGGGATCAGATTCAGGAATAAAAACTGGAATGGTAGTAATAGCTGCAGATGGATTAGTAGGGCAAGTAACATCTGTTGTAAGTAACTGGTCAATCATAAAAACAATACTTAACGAAAATATAGCTGTTGCTGTTAAAGTAAATGATACTAAAGAAAACACTGGTATCTTAAAAGGCTATAGAAAAGGAACAAACGAAGCTGAAGCAAAAGTTGAAAACTTACCTTTAACATCAGCTGTTAAAGAAGGGGATACTATAATGACATCAGGGCTTGGATTAATTTACCCTAAAAACATTATGGTAGGTAAAGTAAAATCAGTTCAAGATGACAAAGTAAATGTTATGAAAACAGCAGTAGTAGAACCAGCTGTTGATTTTAATAAATTAGAAGATTTATATATAGTAGTTCCTAAAGACACACGTAACTTAAAGTATGATTAAGAGGTGATGAATTTTGAAAAAATTAATTATAGTTTTAATTTCAATCCTTCTTTTAATACTTGATAATTCAGTTATGCCGTTTTTAGCGATTCATTCAGCATTCCCAAGTTTACTATTTACTTTTGCAATATGTTTTTCTTTAGTAAGTTCTAGAGAAGAGGCTGTATTTGTCGGAGTTATTAGTGGACTATTACAAGACATTTATTTTTCTTATGGGTTTGGATTAAATGCTTTAACTAACATGTTAATATGCCTAATAGTAGCACACTTTGGTAGAGGTATCTTTAAAAGAAGACTTATAGTACCTGTATCAGTAGTTTTTGTTACTACAATAGTAAAACATTTAGCTATTTATAGCGGTTTAATGTTATTAGATCACACAGGGTATCTATATAACGTAATATACGTTGCTATATATAATGCAGTAATTGCTGCAATTACTTACAAATTTATATTTAAATTTGCAGATAGTGAAAATGTTAGTGATAAGTGGAGGATAAGATGATAGTAAATAAGCCTAAAAAGAAAAGAAAACCTATGTCTAGATATTCTATCCTTTATGGTGTAATGATTTTAATCTTTTCAGCTATCGCATTTAGACTTGTTTATTTGCAAGTTTATAAAAATGATTATTATACAGATAGAGCAAACGAAACTGCAACTAAATTTATGGCAGAAAAGGCACCAAGAGGTGAAATACTAGATTCAAAAGGAAACGTACTTGCTACAAATAGAGAAATTTACACATTAACATATACTCAAACAAAAGAATCAGAAGCTGTGTTTTATGATACTATGACTAAAGTTATAAATATACTTAAAGATAGCAAAGATGAGCTTCAAGATGATTGTATTTTAAAGTTAGATGATAAGGGGAAGTTTTATTTTGCTTACCAAAACTCATCTCAAGACAATCAGCAATTTGAAAAGATTAGATTCTTAAGAGATAGGGGATTAAATGAGCCTATTGAAAGAGAAATGTATCCTAAAAAAAGTAGCGGTGACTTTACAGAAGACGAAACTGCTAAAGTAAACGCTGAACTTTTAAAAATGACTCCAGAAGATGTATTTTACCAATTAGTTAAAAATTACGACCTTATTGCACTTGTAGATAAAGATTATAATGCAGAAGGTGAAAAAGGAAAAGAAGCTAAGGCAAAATACAAAGATATGTCAGGAAAAGATATAACTAACTTGATTTTACAAAAATATTCTTTAGAAGAATTAAGATCATATATGGTTATTAAAGACGCTATAAAGATACAAAGTATAAAAGGAAGTAAATCAGTAACTATAGCAAACAATATAGACAAAGACACTTCATTTATTGTGTATCAAAAACTTAACGAACTTCCAGGTATAGACGTAGCTATGCAGCCTGTAAGATACTACCCTTACGAAAAGTTAGGGTCAGCAGTACTAGGTTACGTATCACCGATTGATAGTTCTTTAAAAGATAGTTACGAATTAAGAGGATATGATGCTTCTACTGACCTTATAGGTAAATCAGGTATCGAAGCTTCTTTTGAAGATGAACTTAGAGGAGTTAAAGGTGGTAAAACAGTTAAAGTTAACTCTAAAGGTAAGGTTACAGAAGAGTTATTTAAACTTCAATCTTATCCTGGGAATGATGTTCATTTAACTATTAATAAAGACGTTCAATACGCTATGCAAGAATCTTTAAAAGATACTATAAATACCATAAGAGAATCTGGTACAGATAATAAAGGTCAAAGGTATCCAAACTCTACTAGAGGTGGAGCTTTAGCTATAGACGTAAATACTGGGGCTATTTTAGGGATGGCAAGTTATCCAGATTTCGATCCAAACCTTTTTGCAATTCCAGGGCAGCTTACAAAACAAGAAACAGAACAGTATTTCGCACCTGATTTAGAAAAGTTTGGAAAAGATTTAATTAAAAGAACAGGCTTAGAAGGAAAGAAAACAGTAGATGATTTATTCCCGAAAGATCCAAATACAGGATTTAGACAAGATAAATACGACCTTTATCCAAAGCCTTTTTATAACTATGCAACCTTAGGTTTAGTTCCTCCAGGTTCTATATTTAAACCTCTTACTACTATAGCAGGTTTACAAGAAGGCGTAGTTAAGCCTGGTGAAACGATAAATGCTACAGGAATATTTAATATTCACCCTGAAACCTTTGGTAAAGGGTTTGCACCTATCTGTTGGATTTATGAAAATGGGCATGGTTCTCACGGACCTATAGATGCAGAAAGGGCACTAGAAGTTTCTTGTAACTTCTATATGTATGAAACTGCTTATAGACTTTACAAAAAAGAAGGTTCAGATATCAACGCCTTAAACACTATAGCTAAATATGCTTGGAAGTTCGGATTAGGGCACGACCCAAACAGTAAAGGTAATCCTTCAACCGGTATTGAAATAGAAGAAAATACTTTAGGTCAAACTTATAACTTCGATACTATGAAACAAACTATAATAAATTCATTTACTTATGAACTTAACGATATTTTATCTTCAGGTAAATACGGAGAAGGAGCACCTATTTATTTTGTTCCTTTTGATTACGCTTATAACGTAAATGATACAGAAAATATAGAAAATCAAAAAAATCAATTAAAAGAAAAGATTAAAAATAGATTACAAGTTATAGGTACAGGGCAAAAAGAATCTTCTAAAGATGAATTTAGAGCAGAAATAACTCCATTCGTTAAAAATATTATGGAAAACTCTGATGTTTATAAAGAAAACGTAAAAAAATACGAAAAAGATAACAATAAAAAAGTAGATTTTGATGAGCAAGTGAAATTAGTTTCAGACGTTATAGCTCAATTTACTCTTTCTAAAAAAGCAGATATGACAAGTCCAGCTCAATTAGTATATGCTGCAATCGGGCAAGGTATAAACCAATTTACACCGCTTCAACTTGGAACTTATATAGCAACACTTGCAAACGGTGGAACTAGATATAAGCTTCATTTAGTTGACAGTGTGACAGACCCTGAAGGTAACGTTGTTAAAAAGTTTGACCCAGAAGTTTTAGAAAAGTTAAACTTAGACCCTCAAAATGTAGAAACTGTAAAAAAAGGTATGGAAAGAGCTAACCA
Source organism: Clostridium sp. LY3-2 (assembly GCF_024705715.1). Classification (NCBI taxonomy): domain Bacteria; kingdom Bacillati; phylum Bacillota; class Clostridia; order Eubacteriales; family Clostridiaceae; genus Clostridium; species Clostridium sp. LY3-2. The sequence goes on along the minus strand of NZ_JAMDLQ010000015.1, from coordinate 21,106 downwards.
ACAGGACCAAGGTACAGCGTTCTCTACATTTGGTAATTTCCCTATACCTACAGCAGGTAAAACAGGTACAGCCGATTTCTCGAATACTCAAAAAAGTTACGGGAGAGCACCTTTTGCAACTTATGTTTCATTTGCACCAGCTGATAAGCCTCAAATAGCTTTCGTTGGAGTTATCTATGACGGAGGTCACGGGAGCTTTACAGCACCAGTTGCTAAAGCAACCTTTGAAGCTTACTTTAAAGATGAGCTTCTTAAAAATCATAAAGCTTACACTGAATCTTCAGGTTCATTTAAAAAGTACGTAAAAGATGCACCTAAAGATAACTCAGAGGCTAGTATTAAAAAAGAGCAAGAAGATGAAGCGAAGGATAAAAAAGATAAAAAGAAAAAAGAAGACAAAAAAGATGACTTTAATCCAGTTAAAGATCTTATAAATGGTACTAATACTGGTGGAGAAGACTAAAAAATATAGCGAGATTTATCTCGCTATATTTTTTTATTTATTAAATAAAACAAAAATATAAAGTTGATTTTTGTAATATTATAAGAAATTATGTAAGGTTAGGAAGAAAAAGATTTAATAATTGATTAAAATTAATAGAAACATACTAAACATAAGGTTTTAATGGTATAATATTGTGGTAAAAAAATTAAATTTAGAGGATTTTAATAGGTTTTGTAGAATAATAAAAGATGATGGATATTAACTTATCTTAAATAAATTGTGATAGACGATTAATAGAATTGGTGGAGGGACCAATATATGGACAAAAAGATTATAGTAAAAGGAACTAAAAATGGACTAAATGTTGAAATTAATATGAATAAATTCTCAGGATACGATGAGATGCTTTCAGAGTTAATAGAAAAACTTAGTAAAGGTAAATCCTTTTATAAAGGATCAACTATTAAGCTTATATTTGATATAACTAGTATAAGTCAAAGAAGCTTAAAAGAACTACAAGAAGTATTACTTAAATATTTAGAATTTGGTGCAGTTGAATTACCTGAAAATGAAGCTAAAGAAGAAAAGGAAATGAAAATCTTCTCTGGAGTGTATGAAGGTAGAACTAAATTTATAAGAAAAACTGTAAGAGGTGGACAATGTATATCTTACGATGGAAACATTGTTATAATCGGAGATATAAATAGTGGCTCAGAAGTTACAGCAGCAGGTAATATAATTGTTTTAGGTTCAGTTAAAGGAAGTGTAAGCGCTGGTATATCTGGAAACAGCAAAGCAATAATTGCAGCTTTCTCCCTTCAGCCAGAAGTCTTAAAGATAGGTGATAAAATGGCTTTATCTCCAGATTCAGAGAAGCCTATGTATCCAGAAGTTGCGAAAATAAAAAATGGTATGATAATTGTAGAACCGTATTTACCGAATAAATATATTTATTAGTGGAGGGATTTAAAGTAATGGGAGAAGCGATTGTAATTACATCAGGAAAAGGCGGAGTAGGAAAAACTACAACTACAGCAAATATAGGAACAGCACTTGCAGCTTTAGGTAAGAGAGTAGTTGTTGTAGATGGAGATACAGGTCTTAGAAACTTAGATGTTTTAATGGGCCTTGAAAATAGAATAGTTTATACAATAGTAGATGCGATTGAAGGAAGATGTAGACTTAAGCAAGCTTTAATAAAAGATAAGAGATTCCCAAATCTTTGTCTATTACCTACAGCGCAAACTAAAGATAAAGATGATATAAAAGCAAATCAAATGTTAAAATTAGTTAACGATTTAAAAGAAGATTTTGATTATGTTTTAATAGACTCACCAGCTGGAATAGAGCAAGGATTTGAAAATTCAGTAATTGGGGCTGATAGAGCAATAGTTGTTGTAAATCCAGAGATAACATCAGTTAGAGATGCAGATAGAGTTATCGGAAAATTAGATGCTAAAGGGTTAGAAGATCATAAGTTAATAATCAATAGATTAAATCATGCTATGGTTGAAAGAGGAGACATGCTAAGTGCAACTGATATAGTAGAAACTTTATCAGTTAAGTTAATTGGTATAGTTCCAGATGATAAAGCTATCACAGTTTCAACTAATAAGGGTGAACCTATAGTTTTAGAAGAAGGTGCAAAAGCCGGATTAGCATTTAAAAATATAGCTAAGAGAATCGAAGGGGAAGAAGTTCCTTTTATGAGTTTAGAAGATGAGCAAACAGGTCTGTTTGGATCTATAATGAAGCTTTTCAAGCGTAAATAGGAGGCAGTGGTAATGGGATTCTTTAGTAGTTTTGGTGGAGGAAAGCAAAAGCCGAAAGATGTTGCAAAGGACAGATTGAAGTTTATACTTATTCATGATAGAGGAGATATTCCTGAAGAAACTTTAGAAAAAATAAGGGTTGAAATTTTAGAGGTTTTATCTAAATACATAGAGATACAAAAAGATGATGTTGAGATATCAGTTTGCAAAGAGGGGATAGAAGAAGGTGCTAATAGCTCTTCTTTAGTTGCAAACATTCCAATTAGAAATATAAGAGGTCAATAGTTAAAAAAGCTAAAAATTTAAGGGTAACCTTATTTTTTAGCTTTTTTATCTTTTGCGATACTTTTTAATGCATTTATTAAATATTTCTTATTTTTGATTTCCTTTAATAATTTATGTAGAGATTGGAACTATAATAATATATAATAAGTAGTGTTTGATATAATAAAATTAGACAAATTATGAGAAAATTTCAGGAGGTGAGAATTTGCTTAGAGGAGATTTACTATTTGATAGAAGAGATTCATATAGTGATAAATTTAAACTTGATTTTAAAAAGATCAGAGATATAGATAAACCTTTATTATTCTCAACAATAGCACTTGCTCTTTTTGGGATACTTAATATATACTTAGCAACTAAAGGCAACACAGACCCATTTGCTACCGCAAAGAGACAGTTTATTTGGCTTATAATATCTTTAGTAGCTTTATACATATTTATGGCAATAGATTATAGAGTGCTTTACAATTATGTTCCTATATTTTATTGGGGTTCAGTACTACTTCTTTTTATAACTAAATTCTTTGGAGTTGTAGTTAATGGTGCTAGAGGTTGGTTAAAGTTTGGACCGATTTCACTCCAACCGGCAGAGGTTGCAAAGATAGCTATGATTATGATGCTTGCAAAAAAATTAGAAGAAATAGATTCAGATATAAACGAACCTAAAAACTTCTTTATGCTAGTTTTTTATGCAGCAGTTCCAGTTCTTTTAATCGTAACTCAACCTGATATGGGAATGACTATGGTATGTTTCTTTATGGTGCTTGGAGTATTTTTTATAGCAGGGCTTGATAAGAGAGTTATACTTGGAGGGTTTGCAGCTTTACTTATAGGAATAGTTGTAGTTTGGAATTCAGGGATAATTCAAGATTATCAAAAGGGAAGAATAACTTCATTTTTACACCCAGAAGCAAATTCCCAAGGAACGGGGTATCATTTAAATCAATCACTTATAAGTATTGGTTCTGGGGGAATCTTAGGAAGTAGACCTTCACTTAAAACAGACGGAAGCACAGGGTATGCGTCTCAACACGTTCCAGAAGTTCAAACGGACTTTATCTTTGCAGCTACGTCAGAGCATTGGGGACTTATAGGTTCGCTTTTTGTATTATTTTTATATGGAGTGTTAATTAGTCGGATGATTGCAATAGCTAGAACTTCAAAAGATATTTTTGGTTCTATTATTTCAGTTGGTCTTGTATCATACTTACTTTTTGCGATTTTCCAAAATATCGGTATGACTATAGGGCTTATGCCAATTACAGGTATAACACTTCCTCTTGTAAGTTATGGTGGTAGTTCACTTTTAACTACAATAATGTCAATTGGACTTGTACTTAATATCGGAATGAGAAGAAAGAAAATAAGATTTTAATTTATAAAAGACATACAAAACTATTTAAGTTTTGTATGTCTTTATTTTTTATTATCTAAGCATAATATAAGCTTCTTCTAAATATAATTTTAATAGTGTTACTTAAAAGGGAGATGATTAAAATGGGTAGTTATAGAAGAGAATATGAGGACTATTATAGCGGCTTAAAAAGTGGGAGAGATTTAGGAGGAGATAATGATAATGTTAAAGTTAACCCTAAATTTATTAAGCATAGAAATGATTTAGCTATAAGTAGAGGAGTTAATTATTATAAGGGAACTAAAGCAAAAGAAGAAAATAGCATAGTAAAAGTAATATATTATGATATTTTAGGTGCTATGATAATTTTTTTGATTTTTTTAAGCTTTATTGGACTTAAAGGTTATGGAAAAGAAGGGCTTTATAAAGAAGCAAAAGGAATGATTGAAAAAAATTATACTGTAGATGAACTAAAAGAATTTGTGAATTTAGATTGGGTACTTGAAAAGATAAAAGAAATAAAAATAAAATAGGTTTAGCGATTTAGTTTTGGGGTGTTTATGAAAAAATCTATTAAGTTTTTACTATTAGATATAGTGATTCTTGCTATAGTAATTAATTTTAATAATCTGTATTTATTAGGTTTTTTATTTATCTTCTTGCACGAATTCACGCATGTATTTGTAAGTAAATTATATGGGTTAAACCTTTATAAGATAGACTTTTTACTTATTGGTACTAAGGCTGAGATAGAAGAGATAGAAGACTTAGACTCTTTTAAAAGATTTATTATATATTTTAGTGGACCTTTTTTTAATTTAATTTTAGGATTAATATTTTATATAATTTCGCTTAAAGTAAACTGGTCCTTTTTAAACATATGTTATAGCCTAAATTTTGGGTTATTCTTTTTTAATATTTTACCTTGTTATCCTTTAGATGGTTCTAGAATGCTTGAAATTATAATTATGAGATTTATGACCTTTAGAAAAGGGAAAAAGGTTGTGAGTATTGTTAGTTTAGTAATTTCTGGAATTTTTATAATTAGCTTTTTTATTCTTCTTATATTACATAAAATTAATATCACACTGTTATTAGTTGGAGGACTTTTTATTTATTCATCTATAACTGAAAGAAAAGCAACTTCTTATATAATGATGAGTGATTTAATTAAGAAAAGAAAAAGGATAGAAAACGAAGGCTATATACAAAATAGGACATTATCTGTTTATTATAAAATGAGTCTTTTAAAAGTTTTGATGCTTTTTGAAAAAGATAAATTCAATACCTTTTATATATTAGATGAGGAGATAAAATTATTAAAAATAATTCATGAAGATGAAGTGATAAAGGGTTTAAAAGAATATGGTGATATTTCTTTAGAAGAGTATATTAAGAAAGAGGATGTATAGACTATGCATCCTCTTTGTCTTTTTAGGTCTAAATTCGATAAGGATAGAAGAAAAATGTAATTTGTGCTAGAATAGAGGAATGAAAAAATGATAGTTTAATTTTAGGAGGATGTAATTTTAATGAATAAAATTTCAGATAACATCTTAAGTAAGGTTGAAAAGCCAGCTAGATATGTTGGTGGAGAACTTAACCAAGTTATTAAAAATCCAAAGGAAGTAGATATTAGATTTGCTTTTTGTTTTCCAGATGTATATGAAGTAGGAATGTCTCATTTAGGAACAAGAATACTTTATCACACTATAAATGAAAGAAAAGATACTTATTGCGAAAGAGTTTTTGCACCATGGCCAGATATGGAAGAGGAAATGAGAAAAAATAATATTCCTCTATATGCATTAGAATCAAAAGATTCGTTAGAAGAATTTGATATGCTTGGATTTACTCTTCAATATGAGATGAGTTATACAAATATTTTAAATATGTTAAATATGTCAGGCATAACACTTAGGGCTTCAGAAAGAGGAGAAGATGAGCCTATAATTATGGCAGGTGGACCTTGCGCTTACAACCCAGAGCCACTTTATGATATAGTAGATTTCTTTGAACTAGGTGAGGGAGAAGAAATGATGAACGACGTTTTAGATGTTTACTCTAAATTTAAAGGTAAAAAATCTAAAAAAGAATTCTTAAGAGAAATTTCAAAAATAAAAGGTATTTATGTACCTTCACTTTATGATGTTACTTATAATGAAGACGGAACAATTAAAGAATTTAAACCTAAATTCGAAGATGTACCTTCTGTAGTTCAAAAGAGAATTATAACAAACTTTGATAAAGTTGAATTCCCTATAGAAGATATGATAGTCCCTTATACTGACGTAGTTCACGATAGAATCGTACTTGAAACAACTAGAGGATGTACTAATGGTTGTAGATTCTGTCAAGCTGGTATGATATATAGACCGGTTAGAGAAAAGAGCCGTGAAACACTTTTAAAGCAAGCTAGAGATCTTGTAAAATCAACAGGATACCAAGAAATTTCATTAGCTTCATTAAGTATTTGCGATTATTCAGATATTCAAAATCTTATATTAGATTTAGTAAAAGAACACAGCGATAACAAAGTAGGGGTAGCACTTCCTTCAATTAGAGTAGATGCATTCTCAGTAGATTTAATTAAAGAAATCCAAAAGGTTAGAAAAACTGGATTAACATTTGCACCAGAAGCTGGTTCTCAAAGAATGAGAGACGTAATAAATAAAGGATTAACAGAAGAAAGAATATTAGAAGCTACAAGGTCTGCGTTTGAGTCAGGTTGGAGCACTATAAAACTTTACTTTATAATAGGTCTTCCTTACGAGAAAATTGAAGATTGCGAAGCTATAGGAGATTTAGCAGGTAAGATGGTAGAAGAGTACTTTAAAGTACCAAAAGGAGTAAGACAAAAAGGACTTAGAGTTACAGTAAGTACTTCAATCTTAGTTCCAAAACCATTTACTCCATTCCAATGGGCACCTATGGAAAGAATGGATGTTGTAGGTGAAAAAATCAAAGCTGTTAAAATGTCACTAAAATCTAGTGCTATAGTTTATAACTACCACGAGCAAAAGACTTCACTTATGGAAGCTGTTTTTGCAAGAGGAGATAGAAAACTTTGTGATGTACTTATAAAAGCTTTCGAAAAAGGATGTAAGTTTGACGGTTGGTCAGAATACTTTAAATTTGATTCATGGCTTGAAGCTATGGAAGAATGTAATGTTTCACCTGACTTCTATGCTTATAGAGAAAGATCATACGATGAAATACTTCCTTGGGACTTTATAGATATAGGAGTTAATAGATCATATCTAGAAAGAGAAAACGAAAAAGCTAAAGATGCTATTTTAACTCAAAACTGTAGAAAAGGATGTACAGGTTGCGGGGTAAATGTAAACTTTAAAGAAGGAGAGTGTTTTGAAGGTGCGTTACTTAATTAAATTTACTAAAGAACCAGAAATAAAATTTATAGGTCACTTAGACCTAATGAGAACTATTCAAAGAATAATTAGAAGATCAGAAATACCAGTTGAATATTCAAAGGGCTTTAACCCTCATATGTCACTTTCAATGGCGCAGCCTCTTTCAGTTGGAGTTTATTCAAGCGGAGAGTATATGGATTTAGTTTTAACTAAAGAAGTAGATACTGAAGAAGTTATAGAAAAATTAAATAAAGTTACAGCAAGAGGAGTTAAGTTCTTAGAAGCAAGTAAGATATATCCACCTAAACAAAACGAAAAGAAATTTCCTCAAGCTATGGCATTAATAGATGCAGCTAAGTATACTATCAAAATAGAATATGATAATTTAGATAGATTTGAAGAAGAAATGAAAAATCTTTTAAGTGCAAGAGAGTGGATAATGACTAAAAAAACTAAAAGAAGTGAAAAAGATGTTGATATAAGACCTATGGTTCACGATGTTAAATATTGGACTAAAGATTCTTATGGAGTTTTTAATGTTATTATAAGTTCAGGAAGTAGAGCACACCTTTCTGCTGATTTGTTTAGTGATTTAATAAAGAAACATACAACAGGAGTCTTAGAAGATCAATTTATAGAAATCAGAAGAGAAGAAATGTATATTGATAAAAATGGAAGCTTAATACCGCTTTATAAATGTATATAGGAAGTGTAATTAATGAGAGAGATTTTTATTGAAAGAAGAGAAGAATTATTAAGGATAGCTATTAAAAATAACAGTGAAATTGAAGAGTTTTTAATAGAAGAAAATTCAAAGGAGCCAAAATCAGGAGAAATCTATAAAGCTAGAGTTAAAAATATAATACATGGAATAAATTCTATATTCTTAGATATGGGGTTAGAAAAAGAAGGTTATATGTATTATAGTGAAGAACTTAGAAAAGCCGAAATTAAAAAAGGCGATGAGCTTTTAGTTGAAATTTCTAAAGAACCTTTAAATGAAAAGGGAGCTAAAGTTAGCCCTAAATACAGTATTCCTGGGAAATATATAGTTTTAAATAAGGATAAAGAGGGGATAACCTTCTCTAGAAGAATCACAGACGATGTGAAAAAGAAACTTATTTTAGCAGAACTTAAAAATGTTTCAGGGATGAACGTTACTGTAAGAACAGAAGGAGCAAACGTACCTTTAGAACTTCTATTAAAAGAAGAAAGTAAGCTTATAGAAATTAATAGTGAACTAGAGAGAAAACTTAAATTTAGTAAATCTTTAGGGAAGGTTTTTGGAGAAGATATAACTTTAAGTAAAGTTTTAAGAGATAACATAACTAAAGGAAACTTAATAATTCACGTAGATAATAAGTTTGATGAATATTTAGTTAAAAGTTATATAGATGGAGAACAAAACGTAAAGGTTCAAGCCTACGAAGGAAACAGACATCTATTTGATTTTTATAATATAGAAAAAGAAATTCTAAAACTTAGACACAACAAAGTTAGACTTAAATGCGGTGGAAATATAGTTATAGAAAAAACAGAAGCTATGTACGTAATTGATGTAAATAGTGGAAAAAATATTAAAGAGAGAAACTTTGATAAAACTATATTAGAAACTAATTTAGAAGCGGCAAAAGAAGCTTCAAGGCAAATTATGCTAAGAAACCTTTCTGGGATAATCGTTATAGATTTTATCGATATGAGAGATAAAGGTGCAAGGCAAAAAGTTATGCATGCCCTTAAAGATGGCTTAAAAGAAGATAAGAGTGCAAGTAAAATTTTCCCATTTACAGAACTAGACTTAATTCAAATTTCTAGAAGAAGAAGAGGAAAATCAATTTATGACTATATCGAAGAAGGATGCACAAGATGCGAAGGAACAGGTATGGTTATGAAATTATCTTATCTTGAAGAATTAATAAAAAATGATATTTTAAGGTCTGTAGATGATAATACTATAACAAGTTTCTTTATAGAACTTGACCCTATATATAGAGAGAGAGTTAACGGAGATAAATTTTCTTTCTTAAAAAATATAGATGGATTAGATAAAGAAATATACTTAAAATATTCAGAAGGAATTGATGGATATAAAATTGAACCTTTAATTTTCAATAGTCAAAAAGAAAATATTAAAGATTTTAAAATAAGTTCAATTCAAAAATATTAAAAAAGTTCCTTTACAAAAAAAATGTCATATGTTAAACTATTTTAGTAAACCGCTCACGATAGGGTTTATTTTTCGAAAAACAAAGAGAGAAACTTTGTACCCGTAGTGGCGAGACCGTTATGAGGAGGTGTTTTAATGTACGCAGTAGTAGCAACAGGAGGAAAGCAATACAGAGTTCAAGAGGGCGATGTATTATTCGTAGAGAAGTTAGATGCAGCTGTAGATTCAACAGTTGAATTAACAGAAGTATTAGCAGTATCAAACGGAGAAACTTTAACAGTTGGTAAGCCAATGGTTGAAGGAGCTAAAGTTACAGCTAAGGTTGTAGCTCAAGGTAAAGCTAAGAAAGTTGTAGTTTTCAAGTATAAAGCTAAGAAAGACTACAGAAGAAAGAATGGTCACAGACAACCATACACTAAATTAGTTATCGAAAAGATCGAAGCATAATCTATGATTAAAGTTGAGATTTTAAAAAAAGATGATAATTTATTAGGATTCGCTATAGACAGTCACGCAATGCCAGGCGATAGAGACTTTCAAAGTGATATATCCCTAGTTGGCGAAGCTTTTGATATGATATGTAACTCAGTTTCAGTCTTATCACAAAGTGTTCTTATAGGATTAGATGAAGTTTTAAAACTTAATTGTTCTTATGAGATGGCAGACGGATACCTAAAGCTAGATTTATCTGATTTTTCTAAAGAAGAATTAGATGAAGCTCAGGTTTTACTTAAAACCTTCGAGAAAAGCTTAGAAAGTGTAATTTCTAGTTTGGATCAAATGTTTGGAAAAACTAAACGCATAGAATATATAAAATTAGTGAAAGAGGAGGTGTAGTGAAAATGCTAATAATGAACCTTCAATTATTTGCCCACAAAAAAGGGGTAGGTAGCTCAAAGAACGGTAGAGATTCTGAGTCAAAGAGACTAGGTGTTAAATCAGCAGACGGAGAATTCGTTCTAGCTGGAAACATCATCGTAAGACAAAGAGGAACTAAAATCCACCCAGGTACAAACGTAGGTAAGGGTAAGGATGATACTTTATTCGCTAAAATCGATGGAGTAGTTAAATTTGAAAGAATGGGAAGAGACAAGAAGAAAGCTTCTGTTTACCCAGTTCAAGTAGAAGAAATAGCTGAATAGTTATTATAAAAGCACCCAAGTTTTTGGGTGCTTTTTAAATATAGAGATAAATTTTCTTAAAAATCCCTAAAGAAATAAATTTTTGTTATATTATTATGATATAATAAATTGAATATTTTACTTTAAGCTTGATTTAATGGGGCTTAAAAGGGAATACTTAAGATAAGAAATAAGACATTTACAGAAGGAGGATTGTCATATGTTTATAGATAAGGCCAAGGTATTTGTAAAGTCTGGTAAAGGTGGAGACGGATGCGTTTCTTTTAGAAGAGAAAAGTATGTACCACTTGGTGGACCAGATGGTGGAGATGGTGGAAGAGGCGGAAGCATCATCTTTAGAGTAGACACAGGAATTACGACATTAATGGATTTTAAATATAGAAGAAAATTCGTAGCAGACCCAGGTGAAAATGGGGGAACTTCAAAATGTTACGGAAGAGACGGAGAAGATTTACTTATAAGAGTACCGCTTGGAACTATTATAAGAGAAGCTGAAAGTAACAAAATTGTTTGTGACCTTTCAGAAAAAGATTCAGAGTTCGTACTATTAAGAGGTGGAAAAGGTGGAAAAGGTAACTGCAAATTTACTACACCTACTAGACAAGCGCCTCATTTCGCTGAACCAGGAATGCCTGGAGAGGAAATGAATATAGTTTTAGAACTTAAATTATTAGCTGACGTTGGATTACTTGGTTTCCCAAATGTAGGTAAATCAACATTCCTTTCAATGACAACTAAAGCTAAACCAAAGATAGCTAACTATCACTTCACAACTATAAAACCTAACTTAGGAGTTGTTGCTGTAGATGGAATTGAACCATTTGTAATGGCAGATATCCCAGGAATTATAGAAGGTGCTAGTGAAGGGGTTGGACTTGGACTTGAGTTCTTAAGACACATCGAAAGAACTAGACTTTTAATTCACGTAGTAGATATATCAGGAATAGAAGGAAGAGATCCTTTTGAAGACTTCGTAAAAATAAACGAAGAGCTTAAAAACTACTCAGTAAAACTTTGGGATAGACCTCAAATAGTAGTAGCTAATAAAGCAGATCTTTTATTTGATGAAGAAGTGTTCGTAGAATTTGAAAGAAAAGTTAAAGAACTTGGATACGATAAAGTTTATAAAATGTCAGCTGCAACTAGAGAAAATGTTGATGCAGTTATAAAAGAGGCAGCTAAAGAACTTAAAGAAATTCCAATAACTGGACTTGAAATTTTAGACGAAGAAAGATATATACCAGAAGAGAAGAAATTCACTTACGATATAGAAATCGAAAGAGGAGAAGAATGTGACACTTATGTTGTTTCAGGAAGCTTCGTAGACAGATTATTAAGTGCTGTAAACATCCACGATGCAGATTCATTAAGATACTTCCACAAAGTTCTTAAGAATAAAGGTGTGTTAGATGATTTAAGAGAACTTGGTATTAGAGATGGAGATATGGTAAGACTTGATAATTTCGAATTTGAATATATTCTTTAATAAAGACTTTAAGATAAATAAGTTATTTTAGGAGGAAACATTTTAATGTTAACAGGAAAACAAAGAGCTTACTTAAGAAAATTATCACATAACATAGACCCAATTTTCCAAATAGGTAAAAATGGAATAGAAGAAAACTTTTTAAAGCAAGTTGAAGAAGCTTTAGAAAAGAGAGAGCTTATAAAAATAAAAGTTCTTGAAAATAGCGGTTTAGAAGCTAGAGAAGCTTCAGACTTTATCTGCAAAGCGGTTAAATGTGACGGAATACAAGCTATTGGAAGCAAGATGGTTTTATATAAGCAATCTAAAAAGAATCCAAAAATAGAAGTTCCAAAGAAGTAAAAAAATGAAAAGATATGGGATTATAGGTGGAACTTTTGATCCTATTCATTTTGCACATCTTTATATAGCATATGAAGCTAAAGAAAAATTATCGTTAGATAAGATTATATTTATGCCAAATGGAAGTCCTCCGCATAAGCGTAATAAACGTGTTACGGAGGCTTCATTAAGGTATAAGATGGTTTTAGAAGCTACTAAAGGTTATGAAGGATTTGAAGTGTCTGATTTTGAAATACTTAAAGAGGGTCTAAGTTATACTTATCAAACATTAGAATACTTAAAGAAAAAATATATAGACGCAGAATTATTTTTTATAACAGGTGCAGATTGTTTAATAAACCTTGATAAATGGGTAAGGGTTGATAGAATTTTAAATTCAGCAAATCTTGTTGTTTTTGATAGGCCGGGGTTTAGGGAAAAAGATTTAATAGAAGAAAAAAAGTTAGTAGAAAATAAATATGATAAAAAAATAACATTTTTAAATTTAAAAGATCTAGATATATCTTCAACAGATATAAGAGAAAGAATAAAAGAAGGTAAGAGAGTAGATTTCTTTTTACCAGAAGAAGTAAACTCCATAATAGAAAAAAATAAACTCTACAAAAAGGAAATTTAAATTATGAACTATGAAATAATATATAATTATCTTAAAGAAAACTTAGAAGATAAGAGGTTTATACACACAATGGGTGTAGTATCAACAGCTAAGAAGTTAGCAAATCTTTTTGGTGTGGATGAAAAACGTGCAGAGATAGCTGCGTTATGCCATGATATTTGCAAAAATTTAAGTAATGAAGAATTATTAGAGATATTTAAAAATAATAATATAGAGTTATCAATAAGTGAGAAAAATACACAAACACTTTGGCATAGTATAGCAGCGCCTATAGTAGCTAAAGAAAAGTTTAATATAAATGACGAAGAAATATTAGGGGCTATGAGATGGCATACTACAGGAAAACTTAGTATGACAAAACTTGAAAAAATTATTTATATAGCTGATATGATAGAACCATCTAGAAGATTTGATGGAGTAGAAGAAATAAGAGAAGCTGTTTTAAAAGATTTAGACTCTGGAGTTTTAATTGGAGTGAATCATACTATAAGATACCTTTTAGATAGAGGAAATCTTATAGATGAAAATACAATTGCCTTTAGAAATGGTCTTATTTTAAATCTATAATTATTAGTAAGTAGTGATATGGGGTGTTAAATTATGGCGGACGATAGAAGACGAAGACCTGTAGTTAGTTCTGGTAGGCGGATGACTGAAAAAGAAAAAGAAGAATATAGAAAAAGACAAAGAAGAATAGAAAAAAGAAGAGAAGAGATCGAAAAAGAAGGCAGAAGCAGAAGAAGTGTAGATAGCGAGCGCCAAAGAAGAATAAATAAAGAAAAGCAAAAGAGGAGTTCTAGTGATAGTAAGGTACCAAACGACGATAGAAGAAGAAGGGTAGCTTACGAAACTCAAAGTAATAAAGAAGGCAGAAAGCCAGTAGATAGAAGAGCAATAGAAAAAAACAAGAAAACTAAAAATAAGCAAAAAAGAAAAAAGATAATTAAAAGAGTTATCCTTGGGTTGGTTTTAGTTTTAGGTTTATTTATAGGATATACAATCTATAGCGTTGCAGGTCTTGTATCTAAAGTAACTGATAACAACATGATAAAACCAAATCCAGTTCCTATGAATAAAACTGTAAATATCCTTCTTTTAGGATTAGATGTAGGGGACGTTGACCACCCTGAAATAGAAGCTAATAAAAGAACGGATACAATTATGGTAATAAACTATAACCCTACAACTAAAAAGATGCACGTTGTATCTATCCCAAGAGATACAATGATAGATATAAACGGGAAGCGTTGGAAGATAAATGCAGCATACCCTATAGGGGGAGATGCAAGAGTTATAGAGGAAGTCGAAGATCTTTTAGATATCAAAATAAACTATTTAGCGAAAGTAAATTATAAAGGCTTTAGGGAGTTTATAGATGCTATCGGTGGTGTTGATATGTATATAGAACACGATATGCATTATACAGATAAATCTCAAAAGTTAAAAATAGACTTTGATAAAGGAACTACGCCTCATTTAAATGGTGAAGATGCAGAAAAGTTCTTTAGATGGAGAAAAAATGACGATGGAACAGGACTTCCAAACGGTGATTTAGATAGAATTAAAAATCAGCACAAGTTTATAGAAGAAGTTGTAAAGAAATGTATTAGTCCAACTATGCTATTTAAAATTCCAAAGGTATTAGATGTTGTTGGAAATAATATAGAAACAAATATCTCAGGTGATGCATTATTAAAATATGGTTTTAAATTTATAGGTTTAAAATCAGGAGATATAATAATGACAACATTAAAAGGAACTCCGCAAATGATAGAAGGTCAATCATATGTAGTAGCAGATAAGAGTGCTAATTCTGATTTAATAAAAGCTCTAAACTCTTCAGATACATCCTTAGATAAAGTATCACGTGAGGATGTTAAAATTAGAATATTAAATGGAACTAAAATAGGAGGACTTGCTGCTAGTTATCAATTAGAACTTAATCAAAAGGGATATGAAACTATAACTACAGGTAACGGAGAACTTACAAACGATACTTATATTATGGTAAATGACCCTAATATAAAAGATATGATTAAAAAGGATTTACCTAAATTCTCAAACTTTAAAAAGTTAGATGAAAGTAAGTATCCAGGTGCAAATGTTATTATAGTATTAGGTAGTGATGCAAAAACATCTTAAAGTGTAAAAATCATAGGAGGAAAAGGTGAAAATGAGTGCTTTAGAAGAAAAAGTTTTAGATAAGTATGACGGTTTTGTTATAAGAGATTATTTAAAAGAAGAATTAGAGTTATCCTCTAGACTTATAAAAAAGGCAGCTATAGAAAAGAGAATTTTAATTAATGATGAAGCAGTAAGAATGAGAGCTAAAGTACACTCTGGAGATAGGGTTAAAGTTATCTTAGAAAGAGAAGAAAGCCAAGATATAATTCCTGAAAATATGGATTTAGATATAGTCTTTGAAAATAGTGATATTTTAGTTTTAAACAAAAAACCTTTTATGGTTGTTCACCCAACTAGAAACCACCAAATAGGAACTTTATCAAATGGAGTTACAGGATACTTTAAAAATACAAATCAAAATTGTATAGTAAGGCTTGTAAACAGATTAGATATGAACACTTCAGGGTTAATAATTATAGGTAAAAATCAATATGCCCATATGTATCTTTCAAAAGAGATGGAGAAAAACGCTATATATAAAAAATATATAGCTATAGTTCACGGAAATCTTAAAGAAAAATCAGGAACTATCGATAGACCTATATATAGACCTTTTGATGAACTTGGAATTCCAAAGCTAAGAAGAGTAGTAGATGAAAGAGGTCAAAGAAGTGTAACTCATTACAAGGTCTTAGAGAGCTATGAAGGTTTTGATATAGTAGAATGTATTTTAGAAACTGGAAGAACTCATCAAATAAGAGTTCATTTAAGTAGTATCGGGCACCCTATATACGGTGACTTCTTATATGGAGAAGGAGATAATGAAGTAGATCTTATAGAAAGGCAAGCTCTTCATGCTTATTCTTTAAAATTCAAAAACCCAAAAACTAAGGAATTTATAGAGTTAAATGCAGAAATTCCAAAGGATATGTTAGATTTAAAAGAAAAGTTAATAAATAGATAATAAAAGCACCTAAGAGAAATCTTAGGTGTTTTTATTTATCTAATATAGTAAAATATGGTAAAATAAAGATGGGGGTGGATTTATGAAAAGAAAGGGAATTTTAGGAGTTTTAATTTTAAGTAGCATAATTTTTGTAGGGTGTGTAAATTCTAAAGAAATTAAGGGGATAGATTCGTTATTAGAAAAAGATAAGTATTTTTTATTTGATAGTGAAGGTGATAAATATGCATATGTAGATTATAAGGATAATAATTTATACTTATATGAAGAATCAAAAAAGCAAATTTCTCTTTTAAAAGAAGTCAAAAATGATGATTATATTATAGGAAATGCTGATATCTTTGGAGATAATATTGCAGTAGTTGAATCTTTAAAATGGGATAGAAAAGAAAATAACGAAGATGAAGATAGAAATGCAGTATATATAGATACTATAGGGGAAATAAAGGATTCAAAACCTAAAGTAACTTCAAAAGATAATGATTCTTATGTCTATCTTACATACTTTAAAAATGATTTAGTATTTGGTATTAGTGAAGAGGAAAAGTCTAAGATTTATTATTACAAAGATAAGGATTTAAAAGAAATATTAAATTTAGATAATAGTATTACAAATTTAAGTTTAGAAGGTAGCACTTTAGTTTTTGAAAATGATCTTAAAAAGGATGAAAAATTTAAAACATTTATTTTAAAAGATATTAAAGATAAGAATAAAATAGAAGTTAAACATAACTTAAAAGAGCCAAAGATTTATAAAGGTAATATATATGGAATAAAAGATAATGCTTTAGTTAGGTATAATATAGAAAATAGTGAGATAAAAATAGTACTTAATTTAAAAGAGTATAATTTAAGTGATAGTTTAGGAATAACTTTAAAAGATAATTTCTTAGTAATTTACTCACTTAGTTCTGAAAAGGGAGAAGAAACAAATGATATTTATATAAATTTAGATGATTTAAAAGTAACTAAACTAGATTCAAAATATAGGGTGAGAAATGTAATTGATAAAGGTTTAGTTTTAGAAGAAAATGATAAGGATCTTAATTTAATAAAATTAAAATTTGAAAAATTTAAATAAAAATAAAAGATTACGTAAAATATACGTAGTCTTTTTCTTATTTTACATATTAAGGTATAATGGTTTTGTGATAAATTTTTGGAGGAAAACTAATGAATAATAATAAAGGATTTTTTAGAGTCGGATTTTTTCTGATGTTTTTTACCCTTTTAAGTAAAGCAACTGGATTTTTTAGAGAACAACTTTTAGCACTAAAGTTTGGGACAAGTTATAAGGCTGATGCGTATGTTGTTGCAACGACTATACCACTTGTAATATTTACGTGTTTGATAATAGCTGTTACTACTTGCTTTATCCCTGTTTATAATAAGGTGAAGCTTGAAGAAGGGGAAGAGGAAGCTTTAAAGTTTACAAATAACGTAATAACAGTTCTTACTATATTCTCTATTTTAAGTACTATATTTATTCTTGTATTTACAAAACCTCTTGTAAGAATAATTGCAAGTGGGTTTACAGGAGAAGTGTTAGAACTTTCTATAGACTTAGTTAGGATAATGTCATTTATGACTGTGTTTATATCATTATCTTTAATATATGCATCATATCTTCAATCAAATGAGAAGTATGCAATTACAGCAGCAAATAATATAATTTCAAACCTTTTAGTTATGGGCGGATTTATGTTTAGTAATGTAATTGGAATAAAAGGTGTAGCGATAGTTGCAACTGTTGGTGCTTCAACTCAAGCTTTAATTCAATATCCTTCTATGAAAAAATTAAAATATAGATATAAATTTATATTTAATTTAAAAGATAAAAGGTTTAGGTATATGATGAGGCTCGTATTACCAGTCCTTATAGGAACTGCTGTAGTTCAAATTAATACTTTAATAGATAGAACCTTAGCATCTGGATTAAAGGTTGGAAGTGTATCTGCTTTAAATTATTCAAATAAATTAAATCTTTTTGTTTTTAGCGTGGTATCTGTAGCTATAACAACTGTTATATTTCCAAAGCTATCAAAGTTATCTGCAAGTAACGAGACTAAAAAGTTTGAAGAATTGTCATTTAATTCTTTTAATTTAATTGGTGTTATAACTATACCTATTTTAGTTTTTGTTATGTTTTTTGCAGAAGATATAGTAGTTTGTTTATTTGGATATAAAAATTTTGGTGACTCTGCTATAAATATGACTACATCAGCCCTTCTTTGTTATTCTGTAGGTATGATTTTTATGGGATATAGGGATGTTTTAAATAAAATATTTTATTCTACAGGGAATACTAAAACGCCTATGTATAATAGCATAATTGCGACAGTTATTAATATAGTATTAAACTTAATATTAGTTAGGTTTATGGGGCATAATGGACTAGCATTAGCTTCATCTATATCTTTAATTATTACAACGCTTATACTTATATATAACTTAAAAAATATATTTAATAACTTTAAAATAATAGATATAGCTAAAAATATGAGTAAACTTTTAATAATATCATTAGTTATGGGAATATTTGCTATAGGTTTAAAACTTTTATTTAGCAATATACTAGGATTTAAAAGTGCATCTTTAAGGGGCATGAATTTAGGATTTACTTTTAATTTCTTGTATATGGGAATGCTTTTTATGTGTTGCGTTATAGTTTATATAGCTTTATGTTATATTTTAAAAGTTAAAGAAATTAGAGAAATTATTATTTTATTAAAAGAAAGAGGTAATAGCTAAATTTAGCTATTACCTTTTAATTCATTTTTAGGTCTTTTTTTAATTACGAAAAATGCAATTATCAATGCTATAAAGCAGAATATAGAAGCTACTAAAAATGATTCATTCATTCCGTGAATTTCACTAAGAATAGGATTTTTAATTCCTGAATTTGATGACACTGTTGTCATTATAGTAACTAAAATTGCACTTCCTATAGAACCTGCAACTTGTCTTAAAGTATTATTAATTGCTGTACCGTGAGGTATTAATGAGTTATCTAATGAATTAAGGCCATCTGTTGTAATTGGCATCATAAACATAGATAGTCCAAATAGTCTAAGTGAATATATAGCAGTTATTTCATGAACAGGTGTAGTAGCTGTTAGCCTTGATAACATAAAGCTACCTATAGTTAAAAGAGATATACCAAGAAGGGATAAACCTCTTGCACCTATCTTATCGTATATTTTACCTGTTATAGGGCTCATAACACCCATAATTATTGCACCAGGCATAAGAGTAAGGCCTGAATCAAGGGCTGAAAAACCTCTAGCCATTTGAAGGTACATAGGTAAAATAAGTTCAGCTGAAACAAACCCGGTAAATACTATCATTACAACTAAAGTAGAGTAAGTGAAAGTTTTACTTTTAAATACTTTTAAATTAAGCATAGGTTCTTTTGCTCTAAGCTGTTTTCTTGTAAATAATACTAAAGAAATTATACCTATAATTATTGGAATATAAACAAATGGAGATAAAAATCCCCTATTACCAGCTTCACTAAATCAGTATAATAAGCCACCAAATCCAAGGCTTGAAGTTATAATTGAAGTTATATCTATTTTTACTTCTTTAGTTTCTGTTACATTTTTTAATAGAAAGTAAGCTAAAATTAAATCAAGCACTGCTATTGGTATTACAAGGTGGAATAAATATCTCCAAGGCAATTTATCTACTATTAGACCAGCTAAAGTAGGGCCTATAGCAGGTGCAAATGCAATTATAATTCCAATTACTCCCATAGCAACACCACGTTTGTCTTTAGGGAATATAATTAAAAATACTGTTTGTGATAAAGGAAGCATTATACCTGCACCGGAAGCTTGAAGTATTCTTGCAATTAATAATGTATCAAATGAATTAGAGATTGAACCTAGCAAAGTTCCGATTGTAAAAAGTCCCATAGCTATAAAGAAAAGCTTTCTTGTTGAAAATTTTTCTATAAGCATAGCACATGCTGGAATCATAATTCCGTTTACAAGCATATAAGCTGTAGTAAGCCACTGACCTGTTGTTGGAGTTATTTTAAGGTCTCTCATAATAGTAGGCAGGGCTGTAGTTAATAATGTGCTATTTAGATAGCAAACTATAGACCCAAGTAAAAATACACTAGCTATTAAAAAGACATTATATTTTTTTGTGGTTGTTTCCATATGGAATCACCTTCCTTTTATTTAGTTTTATGATAAGTATAGTATTGAAATATAGAGTCTAAATGTATATATTGTTAATTAAGAATAAAAAATAGGAGCTGTTAAAATGGATTTAATTAAAGTTTATACTGAGTATAACAACATAAATAATGAACTTATAAAATATGGTGAAGAAATACTAAATAGTGATTTAAATGATTTTAATGATGATATAAAAAATAAACTATTATTCTTTAATGAAAGATTCGGTTTAGTAAAAATAAAATCAGATGATTTATCAGAAAATCCAGAAAATGAAGAAAATATTAGAGATTTAAGATACTTGATAGTAGATGGACTGTTTTTTACTTTAGATTTAATTAATTTTTATAATTTAGGGGAATGGGCTAGGTTTAAGATGAGAGTTACAAACTACATAGAAAAGAAAAAGAGAGCGGATCTTTTAAAAAGTATACAGTAGGACAAGATATTACAAAAATATGCATAAAAATATCAATAAAGAACCATTAAGGGAAAAACCTATTAAAATAGGAATAGATTTTTATCTTTTTAATTTCATTTTCTGTAATTTGTAAGTCTTTAATTAGACTAGATATATTGAAAACTCTTTTTAGTGGTACGCTATTATAAATTATAATTACCTCGTTTTAAATTGTATTACTTTAAGGAGCTTTCAATATATTACATTTTTTAGATGAATGAAATTTTTTTTATAAAAAAGTATTTACAACTAATAATAATTATTATATAATAACAAATGTAGAGAGGAACAAAACTTCTACAAGATAATAAAGTAATTAATAAATATTAAATATAAATGTGTTATAAGAAGAGGAGAGATTATTATGAAAAAATTTGTATGTACAGTTTGT